>NZ_CAJXKH010000093.1 GCF_913055755.1 uncultured Microbulbifer sp. | reverse complement strand
AGCTCGGGAAAGACGCTCAGCATCATGTCCCTCAGCCGCCGCGCGCTCTCGCGCTCGGGCAGCACGTTGAGCGAGGCGCGGCCGCCGAAGAGGATCCGCTCGCCCCAGGGGTCCGGGCGAAAATATCCATGTGTCGCGCGGGTTTCGACGATCATGTTCCCACCAGGAAACAGTGCGCCGACCCGGTTCTCGCCCATCGGCTCGGTGGCGATGATGGTCGAGGGGATCGGCACAAGGCGCCGGGCGATATCGGGAAACGGTCCCGCGCCACCCCCGGTATAGCCGTTCCCGGCATAGACCACCTCCGACGCCCATGTCTCGCCGCGGCCGTAGCCGATCCGCCAGGCGCCGGGCGCCCCCGCGATCGCAGTAACCGGGCAATGGTCGACGACGACCGCCCCGGCCTCGCGCGCCGAGGCCAGAAGCCCTGCATGGAACAGCGCCGGGTGCAGGCCGCCATGCTGCGGCAGGTAGAGCCCGCCGTGGTAGAGGTCCGTCGCGATGTGCCGCCCCTGCGCGGCGCGCGAAACCACCTCGACCTCCATGCCCAGGACCGGCGCCTCGGCCTCGGCCCAGCGGGCAAGCCCCGGCGCGGGCTGTCGCAGCAGGCGCGTGGCAATCCAGGCACACAGGGCGGAACCGCCGTAGGTCCACAGGGACCAGTGGGTATCGGCGGTATAGGTGAGCAACCAGGGATTGAGGGTAAGCCGCACCACCACCAGCAGCAGCACGCCCTTCAGCAACCAGCCCAGGGCGGGCACATCAAAGCGGCGGATCACCCAGGCCAGGGAAATCGCCTGAACCGCCAGCGCCAGGGTCAGGCTGGCCTGTTCCAGCCACAGGCTGACCGCCAGGGTGTAACCGAAGTGCCCGGCCACAAACAGCCACACCACGGCCGCCTTCGGCCAGCGCCTGCCGTAGCCAAATCTGCCGAGGAACAGGAATATGGCACCGAAGATGGCCGCCAGCAGGCACCACAGGTAAACCGGCAGGTAATCCGCCGCCAGCAGGTAACCCACCAACAGCGCCAGCAGCGGCGCCATCACCGCCAGTGATGCCCACCAGTAGCGGGCCAGTCCGCGGCGCAGATTCCACAGCGCCATGCCGGAAAACAGCAGCGCTGTAACCGCAAGATAAGTGAGGAAGGCCCCCTGTAGCGCCACCGGCCAGGGTGTCAGCTGCCACTGCCCAACAATATCCGGCGCACGGTCGAGACGCAGCAGCAGCCACATCGCCAGCTGCCCGAGATACAGCGCCCAGGGCACTATTGCCATCGGTACTACTGCCAGCGAAGGGCGATGGCGCGCCGCCAGCAGCAACACCACCGCAAGCGGCCCCCAGGTCAGCAGTGCATGCCCGGACAGTACCGGCGCCAGGTAGCTCCAGCTGGAAACAGATTCGCTGTCGAACCCCGCAACCAGCATCGACACGCACTGCGCCGCCACAATGACCAGCGCACCGGGCAGCAGAAATTTCTCCACCGCCCGCGCCGCCGCAGAGCCGCTGCCCGCACCCCGCAGCAACCAGTCCCCGGGCACCACGCTGTACAGCAGATACGCCAGTACCGCCAGATAGGGTCCGCGCCAGCCGTCTACCTGATTGCCGGTGAGGGACAGCAGCCACCAGCCCAGCGCGCCCGCCAGCATGCCCAGCCACAGCCAGGGGCGGTAGACATAGCGCAACAGCAACAATACCGAAACCGTGATGATCAGGCTGTAAACCAGTGCCCCCAGCAGGTTGCCGCTGCCGGAGGACACCAGCAGCGGCACCGCGTAAGCGCCCAGCATGCCGATGGCCGCCAGCACCGGCCCGTGCAGGCGCGCCAGCCACATGGTCACCACCGCCACTACTGCAAGCAGGCCGAAAGCAAACCCGGGACTGAACAGCTGGTACAGGTGCACCGCGGAGAGCACCGCAGCGAAGGCAGTAATCGCACCACCGCCGGCCAGTGCGGCGAATACCGGGCTGCTGCCACCGGTTTTGCGCCGCATCCATTCCGCCGCCAGATACAGCGCCAGCGCAATCATCAGACCCGCAGCCACCCGCACCTTCGGCCCCAACAGCCCCTGCTCGATGCCGTAGCGGGCGAGAAAGATACCCGCCAGCGCCACACAGGCACCGCCGAGCCACACCATCCAGTTTTCCTGAATGCGATCGAACAGGGATTTTTGCCGGCCGGCGGGGATCGTCGCGGCAGCCGGCACTGTGGTTTCAGGCACTATGGTTTCAGGCATATCGTCCAGCGCGTCCGCCACCCGGGCGAGATCGTCCTCCAGCCACAGATCGGCGGAGGCCTCGGGTTCATTGGCGGGCGGTGGAGATTCAGGGGGCGAAGATTCTGCAGCTGGACGCTCAGCCTTCGCGGCGACCGACCCCTGCCCGGCGTGCAATCGCGCACTCAGCTCCCGCACCTGGGTGCGCAGGCTGCGCACCTCGCTAAATGCGAGAATGCCCAGTATCGAGCCGATAATCACCGTAAATAGCAGCGCTATCCCCAGCAGAGCCAATCCTTCCATGCATCGCCTTTTTGTCTGAGATATTTCGTTGTTGTTGTCGTGTTATTCGTGGGCCCAGCGGTCCAGATTGCTGGCGATACTGGCCAGGCGCTCCAGCGGATCCTGGCTCGCCAGCAATTCCACCCGCGCCGCATCCTCCAGCGGCAGCAGCTGCGCCAGTTGCCAGGACAGCGCCTCGGCAGAGTCCACCGGGTCAAACTTCAGTGACAGCATGGCCGCGTGCTGTTTGAGTTCATTCAGTACCGCCAGCAGGCCATCGCAGTTTTCCGGGATCGGGTGGGCGGCTTCCTCTTCCAGCCATTCGACTTCCGCCATACGCAGGCCGTCTTCCTCGACAAAGGTATCGAGGACGCGGAAGCGGGAGTGCCCCAGGACATCCACGTGCAGCAACCCCTCCTCCCCCTGACTCCAGTCGACAATGCGCACATACAGGCCCAGCGGCCACACCTCTGCCGCCCCCACTTCCTTGCCACTGCGAATCAACGCCACGCCGAACCCGGTTTCCGACTTGAGAGATTCGGTCACCAAGCGCAGATAGCGCTGCTCGAATATGCGCAGGGGCAAAGTAATGCCGGGAAACAGCGCCAGATTCAGTGGAAATAGTGGAATTAATGACAAAGTTACCGTCCAGTCCTGCAACGCCAAAGGGGTATTCGTGCGACAAAGATACCACTGTGAACACACAGACAAGGATAACGTCCCACGGATAAAACAAAAACTGGCGCCAGCTGTTCTAGACTCTATTCAAATGCCATATCAATTGGCATGTGCAGACGTGAGTTGAGAGGTATCACCATGCGCTGGCAGAAGGGTCGCAGAAGTTCGAATGTTGAAGACCGCCGCGGGGAGCGCGCCCCCGGCGGTGGTATGGGCGGCCTCGGCAACCTGCTGGCGCTGGCGCCGTTTCTGCTGCGCAGCAAAAAGGGCTGGCTGATCCTGCTGGCACTGGCGGCGGTCTACTACTTTGGCGGCCACCTGTTTAGCGGCAGCCCCGGCAGCCAATCCACACAGGTGGGACCGGATGGGCAACCCCACGCCCCCGCGCAACCCGGCGCCGACGATGAAGTGGCACAGTTTGTTTCGGTAGTCCTCGCGGATACCGAAGACACCTGGGGCAAACTGTTCCAGCAGGCGGGCTCCCAGTACTCGACCCCCAAACTGGTACTGTACAACGAAGCCGTGCGCTCGGCCTGCGGACTCAGCTCCGCCGCGGTGGGGCCCTTCTACTGCCCCGGCGACCAGAAGGTATATCTCGACCTCAGCTTCCTGAACGAACTGAAAAAGCTCGGCGCGCCAGGGGATTTCGCTTTCGCCTATGTGATTGCCCACGAGGTCGGCCACCACGTGCAGAACCAGATGGGCACCTCGGCCAAGGTGCAGCAGGCGCGCATGCAGTCCGACAAGGTCACCGCCAATCGGCTTTCCGTAATGCTGGAACTGCAGGCGGACTGCTTTGCCGGGGTATGGGCCTATTATGCCCACCGGGATCGCCAGATGCTGGAGCCCGGGGATATCGAGGAGGGCCTGCGGGCTGCAGCGGCGGTCGGCGATGACCACCTGCAACGCCGCTCCGGCCACGCGGTGTCACCGGATGCCTTCACTCACGGCAGTGCCGAACAACGCGCTTACTGGTTCCGCCAGGGGTTCACGTCCGGCGATGTGAACAAGTGCAATACCTTCGCGGCGTTGGCTGGCCAGGGGCAGTAACATTTCGGGAAAAGTTTCACTGGTTGTCGCGCACGGGAGCCACTAAGCTGTGCGCGCTATTTTTACAATTTCCATTTCAACAGGGAGAATCCCGTGGCAAGAGCAACAGCCCGACACATTCTGGTAGAGAGCGAAGCGCAGTGTGAAGATCTGAAAAAGCAGATCGAAGACGGTGCCGATTTCGGCAAGATTGCCCAGCAGTATTCCAAGTGCCCTTCCGGCCGCAATGGCGGCGACCTGGGCGAGTTCGGCCAGGGCCAGATGGTACCCGAGTTCGACAAGGTGGTTTTCACCGGTGAACTGAACAAGGTGCACGGACCGGTAAAAACCCAGTTCGGCTATCACCTGCTGGAAGTTACCAGTCGTAATGACTGACCCCCATTTCTAAATTTGCCGCCGCCGAGACCCGACAAACTGATACGGCGGCGGCAAATACCCTACCAAAAGAAAAAAATCCAACGACTTCCATTTCGTGCACGCCCGTCCCAATTTCAATAGCTCACTTTCGCGCACAAACACTTTGCGTTAGCATCCTCCGGTCTTAAATTTCCACAGACACGGATATGTCTTTCTGCAAACTTACGGATGGTTCCGGAAATACCTACCTGCTCTCTGCGAGCCACTGGATTCAGTCTCCAGCCCCAGGCGAATACGTTGAAGCTGTCGAAGCGCTGGCGCGATTTGATTGCGGTCAACTGTTTGAGGCAGAGAATAGTTTTTTCTTCCACCTGGATGGTGAACTACAACAGCGCTTGTCAAGGCGACTCGGACCCAACTGGCGCGATGCACATGTAAGCAATTCTGTATTGCATCCCGCCCCGGGCAATTCGATGAGCGCCCTGCCGGGCCGCTGGCCGTTGATTCTCGATGCCATTTACCACGGCGATATCCGATTTACAAAAATCGCCTCGGGGTCGACAAAAAAAGATGCACCCCCTGTCGAAGACAACCGGGCCATCCTGCGCGTCAAAATTCGTCAGGCACTGGCCGCTATCGTTGCCCAGGAAAAAGCGGAAGCCGCGCAGCACACCCGCCTGCTCGAACAGGAAACCCGTAGCGGCCGCGCCCTGATCTATACCGGTGCATTCCTTACCGGATTGTGGAACGCGGGTGCCGATTTCGCCCAGTGGCTCAAGGACGTCAACGATGTGCTCAACCCGGTACACCGTACCCTGCGAGGAATCCAGGCGGGCCAGAAGGCACTGCAGCGCAATAGTGAAAACGGGGACAACCTGCTCGACGCCTACCAGCATGAAGTTCTGACGGCAGAAAAGCGGGAACTGGTACAAGTACTCGGCTTTGACCCCAGCAGCATCACCCGGGAACAGTTCCACAAAGCCACCGAACTGGCGGATCTGATCTGGGAAGACCCGACGCTGCAGGCCGATCTGCGGCGCTTCGTCAAAGACTACGTCAAAGCCCAGCACACCATCGAGATCACCGAGTTCTCCGGTGCCGCCGCCTTCGAAGTTCTCTTCACCATATTGCTCGCCGCAGTAACCGCCGGCGCCGGCCTCGCCGCCAGCGCCGCCGCGCAGGCCCGGCACTTTATACGCTTCCGCAAGGTCGGGGATTTGCTGCTGGAGTTTGGAGATCAGGTCAAGAAGATCAGAAGAGCCCGGCATGGTGACGCGGCGGGCAAAGAAAAAGCGGGTTTTGCAGACTTTGAAAGCCACGGCGAAGTTGAGGCCCCCAGACCTGCAGAAGCTCCCGCCAAGGAAGCCAAACCCAAGACTCGCGGCAAAACTGATTTCAGCAAACGCAAAGGTGTACCACCCGCCTCTCTCGAGGATGCCGTCAAACGCCTGAATTCCATGACGAGTGAGATTTCCAGAAACGGCTACCAACCGAAATACACCGACACCGAACTGAAAGCCCTGGCGCAATCCGGAGATGTGTCCCAAGAGCGCTTCCAGGTACGCTTTATGGAAAGCCGTTACCTCACCAATAACGGAGAGCCGGGCATGCTGGGAGCGCCCATGCGCGGAGTGAGCGGCAACGGTGCCAAGTACTGGTCTACCAGTTTCGACCAACTGGAAGACGCCGATTCGGATGCTCGTCTCATATCCGAAAAACTGGGGCTTGACTACAACCCGAAGACAAAATATGCACTGATTGTCATCGACACAGAAAAATCAGCTCCTCTCACCGGGGTAAAAAGTGTTCCCGCCACGTTTGAAAAAGTCAGTAAATTTGCCAACAAAGAGCTGCCTGATGATTTCCCTGAAGGATTTACCGATATCACCATGACACCTGAGTTTCAGGAGCAGTATGCGCAGCATTACCAAGCAGCTGTGGATGGCAAGTTTCTAAAAACTCCCTGGTCTACTCAGACCAATCATTTTAGTGATTATCTAGATACTACGGACCTATCTGACATCACCAAAGAACAGCTAAAACAAAGAATGGCAATGCAAAGCAAGATAGGAAACAACCAATATTACGAAGGAAATGGATTAACCAGGAACAACATTAAGGAATCCGATAACCAGTTCGGTGCCGTGGAAACCCTTAATTTCGAGCGCAAGCCTGTCAACCTCCAGCAGCTGGAAGACGCCGAAGCAATTACCTATGTCTCCAAGGATCTTTAAATGAGCTGGATGCCAAAACCAAAGTACTCAATCAAAAAGCAGTTACCACGAATAAATCTCAATGAGAAACCACCTATAGATGCTATAGAGCTGGCCCGGGCAGATGACCCAAATTGCGACAACACCACCGTCGTTTTTTTTCGACAGAACCAATATCTAAGTGTTCTGATTTCAGATAAAAAACCACGACCACTGAAGAATGGAGGAGAGATATTCTCTTCAACTCAGGCAGATTACCCACTGAGTATGCTCGCCTGGTTTCCCGATGCGCTGACGGAATTCCAAAAGCCGCCCGCAGATGGCGGCATGCATCCTGGGGGTATGACGGGTCACGATGAGGATGTGGATGGGGAAATGCTCTGTATTCAGCGCGCGATGAATGCGGGCCCGGGAGTGGGCGGATATGCCATCATCAACCGGTCAAGAAAAGACCACTCAGTTCAAATGGAGGAGTTTTTTAGGCCGCAGGAAGTCATGTTCGCCGACAACTTCCTCTATGAAGGTGGCCTTCTTGACCTGTTCAAAGACCTGGGTGAAAAATACCGCCGCGGTGAGATCTAACGGCTATGCTCGAAGCGGCGGGAAGCATGTAGACAGGCTCCCCTACCGCCCCAAAAAACATTTAGAAGCGTTCCGACACCACCATCAAATCGGATTCCGCCGCACCTGCCAGGTTACCGGTCGCGCGTAATCGCCCACTTTGTCTTCCACCCCCAGCAACATCGCAAACAGTGCCATCCGCACCAGCAGACCGTTATCGGTCTGGCGAAAAATGGCGAGGCTTGGGTGTTCGTTGAGGTCCGGATCCAGTTCGTTGGCTTCCGCGCGGGAGTCGCGGGGTAGCGGGTGCATGATCACGGTGTTGGGTTCGGCGTGGCGGGTGAAGATGTCGCGATTGAGGCGGAAGCGCCCGCGGTAGCGGTCGGCGTCGGCCTGGCATTCGAAGCGTTCTTCCTGGATACGTGTGGAATAGACAATATCCACATGTTTGATCGAGGGTTCCAGCTGATCGGTAATGCTTACTTGATGCCCGGCTTCGCGCAGTTTTTCCACCACTGCATCCGGCATTGCCAGCTCGCCCGGTGATACCAGTACCAGCTGCACATTCTTGAACAGGCACAACAGCTTGCACAGGGAGTGCACGGTGCGGCCGTGCTTGAGGTCGCCGATCATGGCGATGCGGAAATTGTCCAGGGAGCCGCCCTTGCCTTCCAGTTCCTTGCGGATGGTGTACAGGTCGAGCAGCGCCTGGGTCGGGTGCTCGTTGGCGCCGTCGCCGCCATTCACAATCGGCACCCGGCTCGCGGCGGCGAACTCCGCCACCGATCCGGCCTGCGGGTGGCGCATGCAGATTATGTCGGAGTATCCGGAGAGGACCCGCGCGGTGTCATAGAGAGATTCACCTTTCGCCAGTGAACTGGCGGAAACACCGACGGTCTCGCGCACAGTGCCACCGAGCAGGTTGAAGGCACAGCCGAAGCTGACCCGGGTGCGGGTGCTGGGCTCGAAAAACATGTTACCGAGGATCGCGCCCTCGAGTACCCGGGTGACTTTTTCCCGGCGGGCGTAGGGAACCATGGTATCTGCCACGGCAAAGATGCGGTCGATATCACCGCGTTCGAACTGGCTGACGGAAAGGATGTTGGCGCCAATAAAGTCCATTGCTGCTCCACTTTAAGCACTGATTGCGCCGGGATCACCGGCTGCATTACCGGGCGGCTATTCTACGCGCGGGCCCCCTGGGAGAACAGCCGCAACCGGCAACAGTTTTAGCCCAGCAGGCTATCGCCCCACACCTCGAGCTGATCCAGCAGCTCGCTGCGCTCCGGATACTCCTCCCGCAGCCGCGCAATCTCCTCGAAATAGCCCTCCAGGGTAAGACTGGCCCCGAATGCCGGGTCTGTCAGGCGCTGGTAACGCCAGGTCTCCCAGCGCTGCTGCTCTTCCGCGTTCAGGGTCTCCGGGTAATTGCGCGCGCGCAGGCGGAACAACAGCTCCGGCAGGCGCCCATCGGTAAACGGCACCTCCCCGGCCAGGACCTCGGGCCCGCGACTGGCGAGCGCCCGGTGCAGCTGGCGGCACAGGTCGCGGTCGGCGTCGTTGAGGAAGCCGTCGTAGAGGCGCCCTTCCACGTCCCTTGCGGGGAATTCGCTGTCTACAAACACCTGGTGCAGCTTTCGGGTCAGGTCCAGTTCCCGCAGCCTCTGCCAGTTTGCCTCGCAGGCGGCCTTGTCGATGCCGAGTTCGGCGGCGCGCGCGTCGCCCAGCATATTGCCCGGCGCCAGCACCGGGCACTTGTTCAGATGAATCAGCTTGAGACCGACGGGGAGCTCACCCTCACCCAGCTTGTCGCGGGCAGTGTACAGGCGCTCGCGCAGGGCGTCCGGCTCCAGGTCCAGGATCGGCTGCGGGTCCATGGCCAGGTTGGCGCAGATAACCGCGTTGCGGTTGACCGGGTGCATCGCCAGCGGCAGTACATAGGTGAGGTGCCCGTGGGTGGCGGGCACCTTGCCCGAGATATGCAGCAGCGGCTTGCGCGCCTGGGGGTCGAGCAGCTTTGCCACCTCCTGTTTGCGGCGCCGGTTGTAGACGTAATCGTAGAGTTTCGGCTGCTTTTCCCGGATCAGGCGCGCCATATCAATGGTCGCGCGCACGTCCGACAGCGCGTCGTGGGCGCCCTCGTGGCTGATGCCGTTGGCCGCGGTGAGTTCCTCGAGGCGGAACGACGGCACGTGCTTGCCGTCCGCAGTCTCGCGCTCTGGCCACTGGATACCTTCCGGGCGCAGGGCGTAGGTCAGGCGCACCATATCGATGATGTCCCAGCGGCTGTTGCCGGACTTCCACTCGCGCTCGTAGGGGTCGAGCAGGTTGCGGTACAGGGTGTGGCGGGTGACCTCATCGTCGAAGCGCAGGCTGTTGTAGCCCACCCCGCAGGTGCCGGGTGCCCCCAGTTCGTCGAGAATGCGGCGGATAAAGTCGATCTCCGGCATCCCCTCTGCCAGCGCCACCTGCGGCGCCAGGCCGGTCACCAGCGCCGCCATCGGCTGTGGCAGGCAGTCACTGGCAGGCTTGCTGTAGATCATCAATGGCTCGCCGACGATATTGAGATCCTCATCGGTGCGGATACCGGCAAACTGGGAGGGTTTGTCTGCGCCGGGGTCCGTGCCCCAGGTTTCATAGTCGTGCCAGTAGAGTGTGGTGCCGGACATGTCTCCCCCAAATTCAAGATACGCGGGCCATGTTAACCCAGCCCGCGAGCCCGGCGCAGGTTGCAAAGCCCCCAGCGCACATTAAAATCCCGCGTTCTCCTATATTGTCCAAGAATTCCAAACCCGGATCAGCGCCCACCTATGAATATTCGCCAACAGCTCAACGACATCTTCCAGGCCGCCATGACCGCCGCCGGCATCCCCGCCGATTGCAGCCCGGCCGTAGCCCCGGCCAAGAAAGCCGGCTTTGGCGACTACCAGGCCAATGGCGCCATGGCCGCGGCCAAGAAAGTGGGAACCAATCCGCGCGAGCTGGCGGCCAGGATCGTGGACAACCTGGACAAGGGCGACATGATCGAGAAGGTGGAAATCGCCGGCCCCGGCTTTATCAATATCCACCTGAGCGAGGCCTGGCTGGGCAAGACCCTGGCCGCGGCCCGCGCCGACGAGCGCCTGAACATCGCCAAGGTCGCCGAGCCGCAGACCGCGGTGCTGGACTACTCCCACCCAAACCTGGCGAAAGAGATGCACGTGGGCCACCTGCGCACCACCATCATTGGCGATGCGCTGGCGCGCCTGCTGGAATTCCAGGGCCACACCGTGATCCGCCAGAACCACATGGGCGACTGGGGCACCCAGTTCGGCATGCTGCTGGCACACCTGGCGGACCAGATGGAAAACCAGGACGCAGAAGTGGCGCTGGCGGACCTGGAAGTCTTTTACCGCGAGGCCAAGGTGCGCTTCGACGAGGAAGAAGGCTTCGCCGACCGCGCCCGCGAATACGTGGTGAAACTGCAGGGTGGCGACGCCGACTGCCTGAAGCTGTGGCAGCGCTTTATCGATATCTCCATCAGCCACGCGGAAGAGATCTACGACAAGCTGAAGGTGACCCTGAAGCGGTCAGACGTGTATGCCGAAAGCCAGTACAACGACGATCTGCCGGTCCTGGTGAAAGACCTGGTGGACCGCGGCATCGCGGTGGAAGACCAGGGCGCGATCGTCGCCTTCCTGCCGGAAATGGCGGACAAGGAGGGCAACCCCAGCGTCGTCATCATCCAGAAACGCGGTGGCGGCTACCTGTACGCCACCACCGACCTGGCAGCGATCCGCTACCGCGCCAATGTACTGAAGGCCGACCGTATCCTCTATGTGGTGGATGCGCGTCAGTCCCTGCACCTGCAGCAGGCGTTCACCGTAGCGCGCAAGGCCGGCTACATCGCCGACCAGCAGACCCTGGAGCACTGCGCCTTCGGCACCATGATGGGCGACGACGGCAAGCCGTTCAAAACCCGTACCGGCGGCACCGTAAAGCTGGCGGCGCTGCTGGATGAAGCGGTGGAACGCGCGACCGCGCTGGTAGCGGCAAAGAATCCGGAGCTGAGCGCCGAGGAACAGGCGGAAATCGGCCGTGTGGTGGGTATCGGCGCGGTGAAATACGCCGACCTGAGCAAAACCCGCACCAACGATTACGTGTTCAACTGGAACGCCATGCTGGCGTTCGAGGGCAACACCGCACCCTACCTGCAGTACGCCTACACTCGCGTGCGCAGCATCTTCCGTCGCGCCGGGGTGGAGCCGTCGTCACTGACCGGGGAAATCAAACTCGGCACCGATGCCGAGCGCGCACTGGCAATCAAGCTCAACCAGTTTGGCGAGGTACTGGACCAGGTGGCGAAGGACACCTTCCCCCACGTGCTGTGCACCTATCTGTACGAACTGGCCAGCGCCTACATGGCGTTCTACGAGGCCTGCCCGGTGCTGAAAGAAGGTGTGAGCGAAGAGGACAAGCAGAGCCGCCTGCAGCTGTGCGATCTGGTAGCCCGCACCCTTGCCACCGGCCTCGACCTGCTGGGTATTGAAGTGCTGGAGAAAATGTAAGGGTTCAGTTATGTGGCTCAGGCTCTTTCTGCGGAGAGGGCCTGCTTCAGCAACTGCTGTGCTTTGGCGAGCTCCGAGTCCCGTATCAGCCACAGCTCAGAGTGCCAGTCCAACACGGTACTGTTGGTCTGCGGAGACTCCACCCGGGTCTTTTGCGTGAGCACTGAATATCCGGCGGATTCCAGCAGATTGCACAGGTAACTGCCCAGTAATTGATCGTTAGTGGTGTAGATTTTTCGCGCCATGATGATACTGCTTCCATGCCGGCTTATGGCCGGATTTCCTTAATTTCGCACACCACACAGCCACCTGCACTCGGGTAGATCCAGATAGCATCTGCGGCGGGAGTACTTTTAAAGATAGTCGCTGAGCGGCGCCTGTGACACCGCAAAAAGTGCCAATTGCGCCAATTAGCGCGGTTGGCCGGTGATCAGTTCGAGGTTGGCAACGGAACCCCTGGCCGTTTGTGCATCCTGGGAGGAAGTCAGGGCGGGAAGCTCGGTGGAATACAGCTGGTATTTGTTCTTGCCGTTGCGCTTGGCGTAGTACATTGCGGTGTCTGCTTTTTGCAGTATCCCGGCCAGGGTATCCCCCCGCTCATCAACGGCAACCACCCCCACGCTCATGGTGACCTCCACCAGGTGCTCCACCACCTTGACCGGCTGCGCCACGGTATTGAGCATCTTTTCCGCCAGGGTTTTATAGGCTTCCGGTTCCGGCAGGTTGCGCACAAAAACGCAGAACTCATCCCCGCCCAGGCGGGCAACGATGTCACCGCAGCGCATCGCGCTCAGAAGACGGCGGGCAATAACGCTCAGCAGCTCATCGCCGCCCTGGTGCCCCAGGGTATCGTTGACATGTTTGAAGTCGTCCAGGTCGATGAAGAACAGGTAACCGCGCTCCCGCTCCTGTGCAGACTGCCGCTGCCGCCCCTCCAGATAGTGCTCCAGTTGCTCCATCAGGCTGTAGCGATTGTCGAGCCCGGTAAGGCAATCGTGCATCGCAATCTGTTCCAGCTGTGCGGTCTTGCGGCTCACCATATCGTTCATGTCTTCGAGTTGCTCGCATACCGTCAGCCCGGTGTTGTCGAGCACATCCAGTTCGTCGAATCTGCCGGAGGTTTTGTACACCGGTTCGATCAGGTGGCGGGCATCGGCGAAACGGCCGTTGGTGAGCAGTGGCAGAGCCTCGGACAGGCGGCGCAGGCGCTCGGTGGGACGCCACAGAATACCCGCCACCGCGGCACTGAAAACCAGCGCACCCAGCACGGAAAACAGCAGCAACAGCTTGAGCGAGTCCTTGATGTGCTGAACCTGGCCGGTGACGTCGTCAATAAACAGGAAATAGGCACCCTCTCCGCCCACATCCACGCGCATGGCCTTGATATCGTACTGGCGATTGTCGAATTGCTGGATGCGGGCCGCCTGCAGCCCCTCCAGGTCACTCTTCTCCGCCGCCTGTACCAGCAAAGGCAACAGGCGCTCGCGGGAGGTCAGGGCCAGCACATCGCGCCCCCAGGTGGCCAGATGGGCCGAAGCCTGTTCGGAGCCGGCTTCGCCGCCCCCATCGCGGACATCGGAGATAATGCCGATATCGGATCCGGTCATAACGCGGAAGCGCTGCAGTTGCTGGGACAGCGCGCGGTCAACCTGCAGTACGTAATCCCCACTGTGGGAGTGCATGGGTACCGACAGGCTCTGCTCGCAGGCGTTGTCGCACCTTACCCGCTCCAGCGGCTGGCCCCGCCGCAGCACCTGCTGCACCACTTCCGGGCTGAGATTGGCATGGGGAGCGCCCCAGGTGAGGATGGGCTCGCTGGCATCGCCATAGATCTTCAGGGAGTGCAGGCCCCAGCTGTGCTGCAGCAGCTCCCACTGGCGATTCATCACCTTGCGCAGTTCATCGCGGCTTGAGATGCGGCCGTGTTCGTTGAGGGCGATCATTTCCGCCAGCTGCATCACTTCCTGGCGGGACTGTTGCAGCAGGCCGCTGATCTGGTGCTGGAAACTGAGGTAGCGGCTCTCGCGGTTCTTCTCCAGCAGAGACTGCAGGCTGCCATTGCCCAGCAGGATAAAGAACAGGCACATGGTCACCACCAGCAGCAGCGTGAAAAGGCAGGCCTTGAAGCGAAGAGTGTTGAACCTGGACAGTCGCAGCACGGTGGTGAACCCCTGATTCCCTAGGTACTTCCATTATTCTTTACAAAGTTTGCGCTTTTATTCCCGGGCAACTGTTTATTGCTGCAACCCCCGTGCCGGGAAGGCAACTCTGCTTTTGTTTATTTGGCTAGTTATCCAACAAGTATGGTCAAGATCCCGGCGCCTGCCGGCACCCTCCACCCCACCACAGAATAAAATAACGCCAAGTGCGCTAAAACAGGATATCTGTCACAAATACGCCGATCCATCAGCATATTTTTGACCCACATTGTACCCAATTGCCCGCAATCATTGCGATTGCTAAGATGCGCGCCGGCCGGGCCAGGGGCCACGGGCTTTAGCGGCCCCCTGACCCTCCGGCCAATTTGCTATTTTTTACCGGTACTTTCACGGGCGCTTCCCCCGAGCAGCCGTCTCGGCCCAGCGCCCGCCGGCCGCACACTTTCAGTGTTTACAGGAATCCATCCACTATGACCCAGCCTTCGCTCAAGCAGTTGGAACAACACGACGCTTTTATCCGCCGCCATATCGGCCCGGATACGGCGCAGACCCAGGCCATGCTCGAAACCCTCGGCGTGGCGTCCCTCGACGAACTGATCGAGAAGACCGTGCCTGCCGCCATCCGCAAGCAGGGCGAACTGGATCTGGCTGATGCCGTGGATGAACACGAGGCCCTGGCGGAGCTGAAAGCCCTGGCCGGCCGCAACAAGATCTTCCGTACCTTCATCGGTATGGGCTACCACGACACCATCACCCCCAACGTGATCCTGCGCAACGTGCTGGAAAACCCGGGCTGGTACACCGCCTACACCCCCTACCAGCCGGAAATCGCCCAGGGCCGCCTTGAGGGCCTGCTGAACTTCCAGCAGATGATCATGGACCTCACCGGCATGGAACTGGCCAACGCCTCCATGCTGGACGA
>NZ_CAJXKH010000092.1 GCF_913055755.1 uncultured Microbulbifer sp. | reverse complement strand
TGCTTGCCGAGCCGCTGCTCACGGTACTGTTTCAGTACGGCAATATGACGCCGCGGGATATGCAGATGGCCGCCTGGTCCCTGCGGGCCTATACGTTTGGTCTGCTGGCGTTCATGCTGATCAAGGTGCTGGCCCCGGGCTATTTCGCCCGCCAGGATACGGTGACACCGGTGCGCTTCGGCCTGATCGCCATTGCCTCGAAAATGGTGCTGAGCCTGCTGTTCGTGGTACCCCTGCATATCTACTTCAAACTCGGGCATATGGGGCTGGCCATGGCCACCGCCGGTCAGGCCGCGATCAATGCCTGGCTGCTGTACCGGGGACTGCGCCACAGTGACGTGTACAGCCCGGAACCGGGGTGGGGTACCTACCTGCTGCGCCTGCTGCTGGCGAACCTGACGATGGCGGCGGTGCTGCTGGGGCTGCTTTACCTGTGGCCGCACTGGCACGACTGGAACTGGTGGCAGCGCGCCTGGCGCATGGGGGCGCTGGTGGCAGCGGGCGCCACCACCTTCGGGGGGGTACTGCTGGCCAGCGGCCTGAGGCCGCGGCATTTCCGGGCCACTTCATGAGCCAGCGGGATCCCCAGAAGGCCGCCAAATCCGTTATACTGCGCCGCTTGATTTTGCAAGGGTGAGTGAAGCACTGTGACCGAGCACCGGGAGCTGATTCGCGGGTTGCACAACCTGCAGCCGCGCCACCGCGGATGTGTGGCGACCATCGGTTCATTTGATGGTGTCCACCTGGGGCACCAGGCGATCATTTCCCAGTTGCGTGCACGGGCGTCGGAATACGGACTGCCCGCGGTCGCCATCATCTTTGAACCGCAGCCACACGAGTACTTCTCCGGGGAAAAGGCGCCGGCGCGCCTGATGCGGTTCAAGGAAAAAGTGCTGGCCCTGTTCGCTGCCGGCGTAGACCGGGTGTTGTGCCTGCAGTTCAATGAGCGCCTGCGCAACCTGAGTGCCGAGGCCTTTATCCAGCAGGTGCTGGTGAACGGCCTGGGTATCCGCCATCTGGTGGTGGGGGATGACTTCCGCTTCGGCTGTGACCGCAGCGGCGACTATGCCCTGTTGCAAAAGGTGGGCGCCGGGGCGAACTTTTCCGTGGAGGACACGGCAACACTCGAGATCGACGGCGAGCGGGTCAGCAGTACGCGGATCCGCAAGGCCCTGGAAAGCGCAGATTTTGCCCTGGCGGAAGCGCTGCTCGGCAAGCCCTACCGCATTACCGGCCTGGTTGCCCGCGGCCGCGCGCTCGGGCGGCAGCTGGGGGCGCCCACTGCCAATGTGCGACTGCACCGCTATCGCTCGCCACTGGTTGGTGTGTATACGGTGACGGCGAAGCGCACCAATGGCAGCCCGATGGCGGGCAGTTGTATGGAGGTGGCTGGCGTGGCCAACGTTGGATTCCGCCCTACTGTTGAAGGTGAGGGCGCCAAGCCACTGTTGGAAGTGCACCTGTTTGATTTCAGTGGTGACCTGTATGGCCGCGAAATTGCGGTGACCTTCTGCCACAAGCTGCGCGATGAAGAGAAATTTGAGTCACTGGATATCCTCAAACAGAAAATCGCGCAGGATATTGAAAATGCAAAAGCATGGTTTGCGAGTCGCAAGCCATAGAAATGAAATTTCCCATTCGTATCTGACGTTGTTCAAAATTCAGATGCGAAGGCAGAGCGCCGGGTACGGGTTTTCAGGAGCGGCGGCGACATGGATGTCGCCGCCGCAGCGCCCAGGGATGGGTTCACAGCGGTCCTGAAAACCCGTACCCGGTGCTCTGTCGCCACCGGGCCAGTTTGCTCGGTGCCCCGGACCTAGAAAGCGCTCTGTTTTAGGATCGGTGGCGCGGAAGCAATGGGTATCAGGTTTCAAAATCGCTGCGAGTACAGTCCAGCCGTTCCGCGCCCTCACGGCGCCTGCGGCCCATGTACGCTCCGGCGGTGACATCCCTGTCACCGACGGTTTTGAAACCTGATCCCCATTACTCCCGCTTCAATTCCCAGTTATGTACTTCGTAAGTGAAGTTGGAACAATGTTGGGGATGTTTGAGCAGCTATTTTTTGAATTGCTACAACCGAAGTAGATAACCAATGACCGATTACAAAGCGACCCTGAATCTGCCCGAAACCGACTTCCCCATGCGCGGCAATCTGCCGAACCGGGAGCCGGAGATTCTGAAAAAATGGCAAGACGGCAAGCTCTACGAAAAGATTCGCGAAGCCCGCGCGGGGCGCGAGCAGTTTATTCTGCACGACGGTCCTCCCTACGCGAATGGCGATATCCATATCGGTCACTCGGTTAACAAGATCCTGAAGGACATCATCGTCAAGTCGAAAACCCTGAGCGGCTTCGACGCCCCCTACGTGCCCGGCTGGGACTGCCACGGCCTGCCCATCGAGCACAAAGTGGAGCAGAAGGTCGGCAAGGCCGGCGTGAAAGTGGATCACAAGACCTTCCGCCAGAAGTGCCGCGAGTACGCGGCCAAGCAGGTCGAAGGCCAGAAGAAAGACTTCATTCGCCTCGGCGTTCTCGGCGAGTGGGACAACCCTTATCGCACCATGGACTTCCAGTTTGAAGCCGACATCATCCGCGCCCTCGGCGGTGTGGTGAAGAATGGCCACCTGTCCCGCGGCTTCAAGCCGGTCTACTGGAGCGTGGTGGGCGGTTCCGCACTGGCGGAAGCGGAAGTGGAGTACCAGGACAAGACCTCCTTCTCCATCTACGTCAAATACCCGGTTGCCGAAGAAACCGCGCTGGCCATCGCCGATGCCGCCGGTGGTCACGGTGGTGACGGCCAGCTGTCCGTGGTGATCTGGACTACCACGCCCTGGACCCTGCCTTCCTCCCAGGCGGTATCCGTACACGCGGACCTCGAATATGTCGTGGTGCAGGTGGGTAATGAGCGTTTGCTGGTGGCTGCAGAATTGAAAGATGCGGTGCTTGAAGCTGCAGGTCTGAGTGGTGAAGTGGTGGGGCGTATTCATGGCGCCGCACTGGAGCACCTGAAGGTCAATCATCCGTTCTACGACAAGCAGCTGCCGATCGTGCTTGGCGATCACGTCACCACCGACGCCGGTACCGGCTGTGTGCATACCGCGCCGGACCACGGTCCCGACGACTTCAATGTGGGCAAGCGCTACGGCATCGAGACCCTGAATTACCTCGACGATAACGGGGTCTACCGCGACAGCGTGCCGCTGTTTGCCGGTGAGCATGTGTATAAAGTGGACGGCAAAATTGTCGAGCTGCTGCAGGAAAAAGGCGTGTTGCTGCACCAGGACAAACTGGTTCACAGCTATCCCCACTGCTGGCGCACCAAGACTCCGCTGATCTACCGCGCCACCCCGCAGTGGTTTATCAGTATGCAACAGAACGACCTGCTGGATCACGCCCAGAAAGCCGCAGACGAAGTTCAGTGGATTCCCGGCTGGGGCAAGGCCCGCATCGATTCCATGCTGGATGCCAGCCCGGACTGGTGTATCTCCCGTCAGCGCACCTGGGGTGTGCCCATTGCGCTGTTCGTGCACAAGGAAACCCAGGAGATTCACCCGGACACCCCGGCGCTGATGGAAAAAGTCGCCGAGCGCGTGGAACAGGACGGGATGGATGTCTGGTTCGAGCTGGATGCGAAAGAGCTGCTGGGGGACGACGCCGACAAATACCAGAAAGTGACCGACACCCTGGACGTATGGTTCGATTCCGGCGTGACCCACTACGCGGTACTGGAGCGTCGCGAAGGTCTGCGCTTCCCCGCAGACCTGTACCTGGAGGGCTCCGACCAGCACCGCGGCTGGTTCCAGTCCTCCCTGAAGACTTCCATCGCCATCAACGACTGTGCGCCCTACAAGCAGGTGCTGACCCACGGCTTCACCGTGGACGCCCAGGGCCGCAAGATGTCCAAGTCTATCGGCAATACCGTGGCGCCCCAGGATGTGATCAATAAAATGGGCGCGGATGTGCTGCGCCTGTGGGTGTCGGCTACCGACTTCAGTGGCGAGATGGCGGTGTCCGATGAGATCCTGAAGCGCACCGCGGACTCCTATCGACGCCTGCGCAATACCGCGCGCTTCTTCCTGTCCAACCTGGCCGGTTTCGATCCCGAAAAGGACCTGCTGCCCGCGGAAGAGCTGCTGGCACTGGATCGCTGGGCGCTGGAGCAGGCGGCCAGGCTGCAGCAGGAAATCATCGATGCCTACGACCGCTACCAGTTCCACCAGATCTACCAGAAGCTGCATAACTTCTGCGTGGTGGAGATGGGCGGCTTCTACCTGGATATCATCAAGGACCGCCAGTACACCACCCAGGCGGACAGCGTTGCGCGCCGCTCGGCGCAGACCGCGCTGTACCATATCGTACAGGCGTTCGTGCGCTGGGTTGCGCCGATCCTGAGCTTTACCGCGGAAGAGCTGTGGCAGTTTGTGCCCGGTGCCGGCGGCGGCAGCGTAATGCTGGAAGAGTGGTACCAGTTGCCGGAGCTGCCGGCAGACGCGCAGATGGATGCGGAATACTGGGAAGCCATTGCCGACGTGAAAACGGCGGTCAACAAAGTGCTCGAAGAGCAGCGCGGTGCCGGCAATATCGGCGGTTCCCTGCAGGCGTCGGTGACCCTGTTTGCGGATCCGGCGCTGCAGCAGAAACTGGACGCGCTGAAGGATGAGCTGCGCTTCGTGCTGATCTGCTCCTCGACTTCCGTGCAGCCACTGGCGGATGCCGCCGGTGCCGAGGCTACCGAGCTGGCAGGCCTGAAAGTCGCGGTGCACAAGGTAGATGCCCCCAAATGCGGGCGCTGCTGGCACTACCGCGAAGACGTGGGCAGCAACAGTGCGCACCCGGAACTCTGCGGCCGCTGTGTAGAAAATGTAAGCGGTGCAGGCGAGGTGCGCCATTATGCTTAAGGTGTTTCAATCGCCGTGGCGCTGGTACCTGCTGGCGCTGGTGGTGATTGCGCTGGATGTGGTCACCAAGGTGTGGGCGGTGGAGCGCTTTATGTATGGCCCGGCCCTGCAGATCATCCCCGGTTTCCTGCAGTTCACCTATGCGGAAAACTACGGTGCGGCGTTCAGCTTTCTCGCGGATGCGGGCGGCTGGCAGCGCTGGCTGTTTGGCGCTATCGCACTGGTATTCAGCGTCGTGGTGGTGGTGTGGATTTCCCGTATTTCCCCGGCAAAGCGCTGGGAGCCGACCGCGCTGGCGCTGATTCTGGGTGGCGCGCTCGGTAATCTGTGGGACCGTATCGTGCTGGGTTATGTGCGGGATTTTATTTCCGTGTACTACGGCAACTGGCATTTCCCGGTATTCAATGTGGCGGACGTCGCCATTAGCGTGGGCGCGGCAATGCTGGTCATCGAACTGCTGTTTTTCAGTGATCGCGACAACAAGTCCTCGGAAAACAGCGCGGAAGTTTAAAGGCAGTATCTATGAGCAATAACGTGATCGGCGAACACAGCCGGGTAACCCTGCACTTCAGTCTCAAGCTGGACGATGGCTCCGAAATCGATTCCAATTTCGAAGGTGATCCCGCCACATTCATCGTCGGCGACGGCAATCTGCTGCCGGGGTTTGAGCAGGCACTATTTGGCCTCAAAACCGGTGATGAAGCAGAGATTGAAATCCCGCCCGAAGGTGCATTCGGGCAGCGCAACCCGGCCAACATACAGAAGGTCCGCCGCGACCACTTCTCCCCGGATATGGAGCTGGAAGAGGGGCTGGTAGTGTCTTTCGACAACGGCAGTGGTGAGTTGCCCGGTGTGATTCGCTCCATTGGCGAAGACGAGGTGGAAGTGGATTTCAATCACCCGCTGGCGGGGCAGACGGTTTTCTTCCACGTCAAAATTCTTGAAGTGGCTTCGGTCAACTGAACCGGCCGCGGAAACAAAAGGTTGTAACAGCATGCAGATTCGTCTCGCCAATCCCCGCGGTTTCTGTGCCGGCGTCGATCGCGCCATCGACATCGTCAATCGCGCACTGGATGTGTTCGGTGCGCCGATCTACGTGCGCCACGAAGTGGTGCACAACAAATTCGTGGTGGACGGCCTGCGCGAGCGCGGCGCGGTGTTTGTGGATGAACTGGATGAAGTGCCGGACGATGTGATTGTCATCTTCAGCGCGCACGGCGTGTCCAAGGTGGTGCAGCAGGAAGCAGCCGAGCGCGGCCTCAAGGTGTTCGATGCGACCTGCCCGCTGGTGACCAAGGTGCACATGGAAGTGAGCAAGTTCAGTAGCGACGGCAGCGAGTGCATTCTGATCGGCCACGAGGGGCATCCGGAAGTCGAGGGCACCATGGGGCAATACGATACCAGTAGTGGCGGTGCCATTTATCTGGTGGAAGACGAGTCCGATGTGGAAAAACTGCAGGTGCGGGACCCGGGTAACCTGACCTATGTTACCCAGACCACACTGTCCGTGGATGACACCTCGCGGGTGATCGACGCCCTGCGGGCCAAGTTTCCGGAAATCCGCGGCCCGCGCAAAGACGATATCTGTTACGCGACCCAGAACCGTCAGGATGCGGTAAAACAACTGGCGCTGGAGTGCGACCTGGTACTGGTGGTGGGTAGCCCCAACAGTTCCAACTCCAATCGCCTGCGGGAACTGGCGGAGCGCTGCGGCACCGACGCCCATCTGATCGATGGCCCCGATTGTATCGATGCCGGCTGGTTGCAGGGCAAAAACGTTATCGGCATAACCGCCGGTGCCTCCGCCCCGGAAGTGCTGGTGGAGCGCGTGATCCAGCACCTGCGTGACCTGGGGGCAAATGCCCCGGACGAGGTTGCCGGTATCCCCGAAAACATCAGTTTCAGCTTGCCCAAAGAGCTGCGCTCCTGAGCGAAGCTCTCAGCTTGCCGCCGCCTGTCTACACTCCTCGGCGGTGGCCCGGCTCTGCCGCACCCGCCCACTGCGTGCCAGCACCAGTTGGTATCCCTCGCCTCCATCCGCGGGGCAAACGGTAAAGGTTCCCGCCTGGAAGCCTCCGCTGGATACGGTGCCGGCAAAGCGACTCTCCCCGGAACCGATAAACGATACGTAGTTGGCGAGCGGGCTGTTGGCATATATGGATGCGCCTTGCAGGGCTCCGCTGCTGAACAGCAGTTCCTCGTTGGCGTCCCGAACACCGTCGAAATCCCGATCAAAAAATACTTCCCACCCCGCATTCCAGCTGGCCAGCCTGCGCATGGTCGCGCGCCGGTTGGCACTGATGGCTTTGCTGCGGGTGAGTTGTATAGCCTGGTACAGTTCGTCTGCAGCCGTGTGCGTGCGACTGGACTCGATCTGAGTGGTAAAGCTGGGGATACCGATAGCGACCAGAATCGCCAGTATGCTGAGCGTTATCAAAAGCTCGAGCAGCGTAAGGCCTCGAGAGTGCACTTTCCTTCCCTGGAATCGTTGGGTGTTATTTGAACTGTTGCCTTCCTGGCAACCGCCTGCCCCTCTGAATCTACCGCTTGTCGGCCATCAATCCATGGCCAGAAAGGGGCGTGTTAGTCTGCGAAAAAATTAACATCGGGCTGCGTGTGTATCCAGTGCCGGCACCGGGTTAAACCGCTTGCGGAAGAAATGTGTGCCAGTATTTGGTGGCAATTTGTACCAATTGGCGATTCGGGTGGTGACCTGAAATCGGTACTTTCACGCAGAATTTTTCCGGAAAAAGCATAAAAATTGTCCGCTTTCGTGACAGGGGAATTATCCATGGGGTTCAAACAGCGGGGGCTCACCCTGATTGAGTTGATGGTCACTCTGGCTGTACTGGCCATCATCGTTGCCATTGCCGTGCCCAACTTCAATACCATGATTGCCAATAATCGTGCGCTCACGCTGGGTGAAGACCTGGCTACCGCACTCAACTTTGCCCGCACCGAAGCGGTCAAGCGCGGTGCCCGGGTATCCCTGTGCGGCAGCACCGACGGTGCCAGCTGCGATGGCGGTTTCGCCAATAACTGGCTGGTGGTGGTGGATAGCGCGGCCTCCGATGACGCGGCGGCAGTTACCGTAGATACCGTGCTGCGTCAGTGGCAGGCGCCCGGTGCCAACGAAACCGTTGCCGCTACCCAGGGGGGCAATGCGGTGTCTTTCATTCGCTTTACCCGCAAGGGCATGCTGGGCCGCTCCGCCAATGGTGCGGTAACGGTAAATGCCAGTGCCAGCGGTTGCACGACTGCGCGGGATGTCACGGTGGGCCTGGCAGGTCTGCTGAATATGGGTAAAAGCACTAGCGGCTGCTCTTGAGATAAAGGAGTTAACTGTGAACAAGCAACAGGGTGCAGGGTTGATCGAGGTGTTGGTAACCGTGCTTATTCTCGGTACCTCACTGCTGGCTCTGGCGGCGCTGCAGAGTAAATCCCTGCAGTACAACCACAGTGCCTATCTGCGATCCCAGGCCAATATCCTCGCTTACGATATTCTCGACCGGGTGCGTATCAATCGCGCCAATATGTCTGGCTACTCGCTGGCAATGGCTGCGGACAAGCCGACCGGGTCCACGGTGGCACAGACGGATATGTCCGACTGGCTGACAAATATCGAAACCATGCTGCCCGGTGCCGACGGCTCCGTGCAGTGTGTTGCCGCCAGCGGCCTGTGTACCGTTACCGTGCAGTGGGCCGAGCAGAACAGTTCCGGTGAGCAGAGCGAAGATCAGGGCTCGTTCATCTATACCACCCGTATTTGAGGTCGCGATGCGCATGCGTAAGCAACAAGGTATTTCTCTGGTCGAGCTGATGATCTCCATCACCATCGGCCTGATTCTGATGACCGGTGTGGTACAGCTGTTTTTATCCAGCCGCGCCACCTTTTCCACCCAGCAGGCGCTGTCCCGGGTGCAGGAAACCGGTCGCCTGGCAATGGAGTTTCTCGCCGATGATATCCGTATGGCGGGTTATATGGGGTGCATGAGCCGCAATATGAGTTTCACCAGTACATTGAAGGATCAGAGCTCTTTTGCATTCAACTTTGGAGTTGGGATCGAAGGACTGGATGATTTTGACGGGACTGTTCCGACTGGATATCCGGCAGGGTTCTCCCCTCTTCTAGGTACGGATGTGCTGGTTGTCCGAGGTGCCAACGGCAATGGCGTCGGAGTGACTCGAAATAATGATAGTGGGCAATTATTTGCAGAAAATACCCGCGTGGCTGCATCCTGTGATGAGAAAGAAAAATCTTATAGCGGGCTTTGCGAAAACGACATCCTGGTGGTGTCTGATTGCTCCAAGGCTCGGGTTTTTCAGGCAACGAGTCTGCAAGATGTAAGCACAGGTGGTGTGGAGATTAATATTACGCATTCTTCAACTGGAACTCCTGGAAATGACCCCACTTCTTGGGGGGGCTCTTCGTCAAAAGATCCGAATGAAACTTTCGGCCCCGATTCCGAAATCATTAAAGTGAATGCATCCGCGTACTACATTGCCAACGGCACGTCCGGTGCGCCAAGTCTTTGGCAACAAATCAACGGTGGCACGGCGCAGGAGTTGCTGGAGGGTGTTCAGGATATGCAGTTGCTCTATGGCCGCGATACCTCCGGGGACAGCATTCCCGATACCTATCAGGAGGCCGATGTGATAACTGCAGCGGATGCCTGGGAAGAGGTGTCCTCGGTGCGGGTGCAGTTACTGGTGCAGAGTTCGGACGACAATGTACTGGAAGATGCCCAGCCCTATACCTTCAATGGTGTGACCAACAGCGCGCCCGGTGATCGGCGCTTGCGCCAGGTGTTTATCAACACCGTTGGCATTCGCAGCAGGCTTCCCTGATAACCAGATAAAGACCATTGGAAAATATGATGCAATCCAGTACTTCACACAGATCTTCCATCGGTTCGCTGAACAGCCAGCGGGGTATGACCCTGATAGTCGGCCTGATCATGGTGCTATTGATGACCCTGGTGGGGATGGCGGCGATCCGCGGCAGCAGTATGCAGGAGTTGATGGCCGGTAATATGCGCGACCGCAACCTGGCATTCCAGGCCGCGGAGGCTGGGCTGCGCCAGGGAGAGAACCTGTTGACCAATGCCACTATTCCCGCCTTTGACGGAACTACGCCTGGTCTGTACCAGGCCATGGATGATTCGAGCAATACCGGTTTCTGGGATGCCTATGGTTGGAGTGGCGCCTCTGCGGGTACCAACATGAGCCTGGAGTTTGTGGCCAGCCAGCCCCGCTATGTGATCGAGGAAGTGACCAGTACCGCGACATTGAGTGCGGATGGCGGCGCCATCGATTTTTCCAGCACCCTGAAGACCGAAGAAACCATTTTTTACCGGGTGACCAGTCGTGGAGAGGGCGGTACTGACGGTGCCGTTGTGATTCTCCAGTCAACCTACAAACGATAATACGGATTGCGAAGCAGAGAAGCAGATATGACTTTTTTCAAAAGTAAAACGAAATCGCTGATCAGAATCGCCGCCGCAGTGCTCAGCCTTGGCGTGGCGCACAGCGCGAACTCCCTGACGCTTGCGCAGTCCCCGCTATTCCTGGCGCAGCCGGTAAAGCCGATGGTTATGCTGAATATGTCAAATGACCATCAGCTGTACTTCAAGGCCTATGACGATTACACGGATCTCGATGAAGACGGTATCGCCGATACCACTTATATGAATGACTATGACTACTATGGCTATTTCGATAGCAATAAATGTTATAGCTACAGTTCCGGAAAATTCGTCCCGCAGAGCTTTACCGCCGACCATTACTGTGAAGCATTGAACGCCAGCTGGAGTGGTAATTTTCTGAACTGGGCGACTATGACCCGGATGGATGCGGTGCGAAAGATACTGTATGGCGGCTATCGTTCCACCGACGGTGACAAGGACGGCGATACGGTTCTGGAGCGTGCACTTTTACCTCACGATGCCCATTCGTTTGCCAAATACTACAACGGAACTGATATCGCAAAGTTAACACCGTACAGTGTCAGCGGTGGCGTCGACAGTTTAACCTCAGGTATTACTTTCTGTAATACCACAGATGGCTCGGGCTTTTCTCAAAGCGTAACCAGCTCCCCCAAAATTCTCGTGGCACCTGGCAATTACTCGCTGTGGGCGAGTAACGAGCGCTGGCAGTGTCGCTGGGGCAATGGCGAGAATGGCAATGATCCGGCCAAAAGCGGTATACAGGCTTATTCATCCAGCCCCAGTCATGGTGATGGTTGGGGCGACGGCGACGAGTTTGTCGCCCGTGTTCAGGTTTGTGTCGATGGTCTTCTGGAAGAAAATTGTCGCGCCTATCCGGACGGAAACAGCAAGCCCGCGGGCCTGATGCAGGAATACGGTGAAAAGGGGGAAATCCTGTTTGGCCTGATGACAGGCTCCTACGGGAAGAACAAGTCCGGGGGGGTGTTGCGCAAAAATATCGCCGACCTCAGCGATGAGATTGCAACCAGTACCGATGGCACCTTCAATGACGTCAGTGGCATTGTTAAAACCCTGGATCTGTTGCGCATTTATGGTTACGACTATGGTGATGGTACCTATAACAGTGACAGCAATGACAATTGTGATTGGGCGTTAAATACATTTAACGATGGCCGTTGCTCGAACTGGGGGAACCCGCAATCTGAAATTTATCTGGAATCGTTGCGCTATCTTGCCGGTGAGGCTGCATATAGCGGCTTTGCCTCCAGTGACTCGGGATATATTTCTGGCTTGAGCTCGCCTACGTGGGATGACCCGATCAGTAGCAGTAACTACTGCGCAGCCCTGAATATCATCCAGTTCAATGCGTCAAGCAGTTCATATGATGATGATTTTTCAAAGGCATCGGACCTGAACGCGATAGGGAGCGTGGATACCTGGGTGAATAAAGTCGGTGAGGCGGAAGGTATTCACGGCAATAACTACTTTGTCGGTGAAAATGCAAGCAACGCCGACCAGTTGTGTACGGCGAAAGGTATTACGAACTTTTCCGAGGTTGCGGGCACCTGTCCCGATGCACCCCGATTAGGCGGAACCTATGATATTTCCGGTCTGGCGCACTACGCCCGCAGTTCAAAAATCCGATCGGATTTCAATGTAGGTAATGTTACGACCTACGGTGTTGCCCTGGCCCCTGCCGTGCCGAAAGTAATAGTGCCCGTTTCTGATGATGGGAAAGCGGTCACGATTCTACCGGCATGTCGAAACAATCTGGTGGGGGGCAACTGTGCGATTGTCGATTTCAAGATTATCGAGCAATCCGCAGATGGCAAAAGCGGCACCCTCTACGTGAACTGGGAAGACAGTGAACAGGGGGGTGACTTTGACCAGGATATGTGGGGGCTTATCAAGTACAGCGCTTCCTCGACAGAGATTGATGTAACCACGCAGGTAATGGCCCAGTCGTCTGGTGACGCAATGGGCTTCGGGTATGTGATCAGCGGTACCACCCGAGACGGTTTCCACGTGCACTCCGGGATCAACGATTTCAGCTATACGCCAGCAAACTCCCTGGATAAAGCCTGTACAGCTGATTCTGGAGGAAATAGTAACTGTAATTGCCGCGCTGGTGAGGGCTACGGCGGTACAGAGGGCTCCTGTAACTACAATCACAATGACGCCAAGGCGACCACTGAAACCTATGTGATAGGAGCATCTTCGGGGGAGTTGCTCGAATCTCCTCTCTATTATGCGGCCAAGTGGGGCGGGTACCGCGATGACGAAAATGGTAACCCCCCCTCGCAAACTGAGATTGCGGCCTCAGAGCCAGAAACCTATTTCTACGCAATTGATCCCGCCGAACTCGAGGAGAGCCTCGGCCAGGCTCTGGAGCAGGTCGCAGCGGCCGCGGGTTCCGCCTCCTCGGTTGCAACCAACTCCACCCGCTTGGGTACCGATACCGTGATCTACCAGGCACTGTTCAACAGTGCAGACTGGAGCGGTGAGTTGCGAGCGCTGAATTTGAAGAAGGACGGCACCGTTGGCAGTACCAAGTGGGTGACGGATGATTCCAAATTCGACAGCGACAGCACTCGTAACATCGTCACCTACAACAATGGCGGTGTCGATTTTGTCTGGACAAACCTTTCCACGGCTCAGCAGGATGCATTGAAAGACGGCGGTACAGAACTTGTTGGCCAGGCACGTCTTAACTGGGTACGCGGTATGGATGTGCCGGGGTTGCGGGATCGCGATTCCTTGCTGGGGGATATTGTCAATTCGAGCCCGGTCTTTGCCGGTCGCAAAAAATATAACTTCCACCTGTTGTCGGAGGAGCTCGGTGGCTTGGCTTATGAGACCTACTACAGCGGTGAAAAGGCCAGCCGCCGGGAAGTGATTTATGTGGGCGCCAACGACGGTATGTTGCACGCGTTTGATGCCACTACCGGCGAGGAACAGTTCGCGTATATTCCTTCCGGCGTATACCCACAGCTGAAGAGCCTTTCTTCGCCCGATTATGGAACCAACTCCAACCCCCATGCCTACAGTATGGATGGCAAGCTGTTTGTCGGCGATGCCTATATCAATGGTTCCTGGAAAAATATCCTAGTGGGCTCGCTCGGTGCGGGTGGTCGCGGCATTTTTGCACTGGATGTCACCAACCCCGACGGCTTCGATGCCGGCGATGTTCTGTTTGAATTGACCGACGCGGAATTTCCCGGTATCGGAAATATCACCGGCGAACCGATTATTGCCCCGACCAACGACGGCTGGAAGCTGATTTTCGGTAACGGTTACAACTCGGAAAATACCCGCGCGCGCCTGTTCGTGGTGGACCTGGAAAATCCCAACTCTACGGAGACCGTTGTGATCGAGGCGAGCGATGCCGGCTCTAACGGCCTCGCCGGCCCCGCACTACTGACCAACGGTGACGGTGAAGTAGTAACGGCCTATGCCGGCGACCTGCTGGGCAATATGTGGAAATTTGACCTGAGCGGGAATAACTGGGGGGTTGCTTTCGGCAACAACACCAATCCTGCACCCCTGTTTACTGCGGTTGATCCCAACGGGGCGGTCCAGCCGATTACCGCCACGCCTACGCTGGGGCTCAATGCCAAGATGGATAATGCCATCATGGTCTATTTCGGTACCGGCAGTTACCTGAGCAGCGGTGACAATACCACAGGTAGTGTGATCAACAGTTTCTACGCGATTGCCGATCAGGATGCGGAGGTTGGTGGCCGCTCGGACCTGATGCAGAAAACGATCAGCGCCGAGGCCAGCGGCGTGCGCACTGTCGCGGACAATGACACAACCACCTGGTGGACCAATAAAAAAGGCTGGTATCTGGACCTCATCTTTGGTGGTAACGTAACCGGTGAGCGGATAATCAGCAAACCGCTGCTGGTCTACGATCGCCTGCTGTTCCCGACCATGATTACCTCCTCGGACCCCTGTTCCTTCGGCGGTAGCGGCTGGCTGATGGAGCTGGTTGCCGTTGGTGATCGTTACGAGGGGCACAGCATCTTTGGGGAAGACGGCCTGGAAGTAGATTACGCCGTGATCAGTTATTCAGAAATTATTCGCGGCGGCGAAAAAGCCTACTTACCTACCAGTAATATCAAGGGAGAGCTGGATGTGGAGGAGGGCGACTTCCCAATAGATGCGGTGGGCCGAATGTCCTGGCGACAGCTCCGTTAACGAGAGAAATGATAATGACAGTACCGAGTAAACAAAAAGGTTTTACCCTTATCGAAGTAATGATTGTGGTGGCGATCATCGGCATCATATCTGCGATCGCGTATCCTTCATACATGGAGTCTGTGCGCAAGAGTAACCGTGCCGATGGCAAAGCTGCACTGAATGATGTTTCACAGCGGCTACAGCGCTGCTTTACCGCTTACAGTGACTACACCCATGCAAGTTGCGCTGTGGGTCAAACATTGGATGGTGGCTCGATCAACTCCGGTGAAGGTATGTATACAGTGACAGGCAATCTGACAGCGACAACCTTTGCGCTCACTGCGGCTCCGGTTGCGGGTACTACCCAGGCTGGCGATACGAAATGTGGCAGCTTGACGCTGAATCAGGCCGGTGTGGAGGGGGCTTCTGGTTCGCTCGGCACTGCCTGCTGGTAAGTGTTGGCGAGCTTTCTTGAATTTTTAGAACAATAACCCGGCCTCGCGCCGGGTTATTCGTTTTCCAGCCCCAGCTTTTTCAACCGGTACCTCAATGACCGGAAACTGATCCCCAGCTTTTCCGCCGCCGCAGTCTTGTTCCAGTGTGTCTGGTGCAATGCCGTCTCGATGGCGTTCCGCTCTATGGTCTGCAGGAAATCGTCCAGGGTGTCGAATGCACTGGCGGCAAACTGTCCTGTATAAGCCTCGCGACGTTTTTCCGTTGCTTCGTTACAGGGGGCGGCGTGGTTCAGGTCGATGACGTTTTCCAGTT
>NZ_CAJXKH010000091.1 GCF_913055755.1 uncultured Microbulbifer sp. | reverse complement strand
GGTTGCGGTTGCGGTTGCGGTTGCGGTTGCGGTTGCGGTTGCGGTTGCGGTTGCGGTTGCGGTTGCGGTTGCACAGTCTGGGGTGTGGGCTGTAACGGCGCAAATGACGACGAAGCTTCTGCAGCAGCGCTCAAAGCGGGAGGGTTTTGGGAGCCAGACGGCGTGTCAAACCCTGGAACGCCCTGTGTCTGCAACCCATCCACCGCCGAAAACGAATCGGCAAACGGATTGTTCGAGCGTGTTACGTTGCCGCCAGACACAACCGGACTGGTTTCCGGTAGCAATTGCGGAAAGTGCTGCGGCGACGCCTGTGGGCTCGGCTGCGATTGCTGGTAGGCTTGCAGCTGCACTTCCGGTTGTTGCGGTGACTTAGCAGATATCTCCATCGAATGACTGTGTGCCGGTGCGTGATCCTCGGTACTTCCCTCTTTCCACCAGGCATCGTCGTCACCCCAATTGTTAGACAGTTCGGGGGTTGCGCCAAATCCAGCCATTAAATCGCTTGGCCCACTTTGATTCGTCGCTGCATTCAGCACCTTCATGGGGTCAGTTGGATTTTCCTGTCCCAGAAATTGACTACTCGTGTGCGCCTCCTGTCCCACCAGCAGATAGCCCCACTCTCCGCTCGCATTTTTGCTACCCGGGGCTTCCGGCTCCAACCAGCTATCGAGCTGTCGAGCCTCCTCGCGGTTCTGCATTTTTGCCTCTGCCGCGGGACTAAAAGTGGTGCGATCAGCGCTATCGAGAAAATCGGCAGTACCCAGGCCCTTGGGCAGAGCTTCGTCCACAGCTGTGCTGCGGATGGCAACCTTCAGTTGATAATCGCCCACACTGATAATATCGCCATCCTTAAGCGGTACACGGTTACCCTTGCCAATAGGCTCACCTGACTGATTGTGATACGTGCCATTGGTACTCTGGTCGACGAGGAAATATTGATTTCCTTTATATTCGATCAGCGCGTGTCTCGAGGACACTACCCGCTGCGGATCTGGCAACACCCAGTCATTGCTATCCGCGCGCCCGAGACTGCCGCCAGCGGAGTTGAACAGCGTGGTATGTTTGAGCATGTTGGCGCCATCGGGATCGGCCAATACGGAAAGCAAAATTTCCATGTCACAGAGACTCGCGCTTTTGGATTTTAGTGGTCGATAGTTGTCCGAATTTACCGGGCTGAACACCATGGTCCCCGGAGATCAGTACCAGAAAGCGACTGGAGTCTCGGCAACAGGATTTCATCCTTGCCTTGAACCGATCGCAACGTACTGATTCCGGCGCTGGTGAAACGCGCAGCAGCGCGATCATTCATCAGCGTCTCGGCACAGGGGGTCACCCAGGTCCCCTGGGGCATTTTTCGCAGATGTAACGGCAGGTCGGTGTAACAATCCGCTGCCACTGCTGCGGGCTGCCCGGAATTTACGAATTGGTGGCATAGTGACAGCGCCAGCAGATAGGCACTATTGCCCCAAAGGTAATACTGGTGGCCCAGGTCTGCCGTTAACTCCTCGTAGTCAAAACTCTCGGTACGTGCAGTGTCGGCGCCGTAGGGCAGGCGCAACATAAATCTCGGTGCGGCCAGCGCCACGTGCCTGCACGCGTCGTACTCGCGTACTGCCTGCCAGCTCTGCTCAAATTCTTGCGACAACGTGTAGTGCCAATCGTCTGGGTCCGGGGATCCCGCGAGGCTCGGGCAGCCGGCCAGGCGTACATCGCCCCCAAACAACAAGGCACTATCTGCAGATTCCGCAATCGTTGCGAAATCAATCAGCAAATGCAGGTCACGCTCGTCATCGGCAATATAGAAATCTCCTACCACCAGGTTGTAGGGTCCACCACCAGCTACCGCCTCTCGGACGACCAGGCGCTGGAACAACTGGGATTGTTCCAGATCACTTTCCGCCTGTGCAAAATCCGCGAGAATCTCCGCCTTACTCACATCAATCAGGTGGACTTCCAAATTCGGATGCTCGACGAGCCTCCGCATCAGCAAGTGCAGACTGCGCCAACTTGCTTCCAGCTGACGAAAATCGCTGTGATGCATTATTTTACGCATGGTTTCGGAAGCCGCCTGCCTGACCGCCTGCAGGTAGATTTCCTGACTGGTATCCGCTTTTGTCTGTACATAGGGGGCTACGATATCCTTGATCAATCGATCAATCCCCGAATCTGTACTGCATTCATACTGGTCCCGGTACAGACTGCCAGACAGGATGGCATCCAACATGGACTGTGTTGCCGTCGCGGGCCGGCTAACGTCGATACCTCGCAGTGCAGGCTGCCACTGCTGTATTTCGGCGGCTGCGCGGGGGAATTCCGCCGGGGTTAACAGTCGTTTTTCCAGGTCGATAAACTTGCGAAAAATCGGCACCCGGTGATACAGATAATCCGGATGCAGATCATCGAACTCAAGTAGCCACAGCGGGTCCTGCATCAATGGTAACTGCAGCCCGACTTTCATCTGCTCAAACAAGGATTCGAAATTGTCCTTGCTCAAGCGGAATGCCCGTCGCGCAGCAAGGGATTCCGGTTCACACAATTGGCGACTTTCACGTCCGCTGAAATCTCCCAGGATCGCGACTTTCAATTTGGCACCCTGGTGCAATTTACCGTCAGGCTTATTGCTCCGCCCTGCGCTGAACTCTGCTTTTTCAGTACTGACCACTGCGCGGCTCACGAGATCTGCTCCGTCGCTACTGCCGAGGTTGCATCTTCACTATCACGGGAGGGCGCCCGGGAATTACAGCTATCGTCAGTGTCGCGTTTTTCGGCCTTTGCTTTCACATCATCAACGATCATTTTCTTATTACTCTTTCTGGGGCGCCCGCGCTTAAGCGGCCGTACACGCTGGTTGGCTATCTGCTCGATCTTTTCTTTGAAGACATCGCCGCCGAGTACCTGACCGAGCTTGATGGTTTCGGCAATATATTCCAGAAGGCGGCGATCAAAGCGGTATCTAAACAGTTTCCTGTAGGCCTCCGCACGCGCTTGCGGGCCATCCCCCAGTTCCAGGTAGAGCCTGTGATCGGAGATAACATCACTATTCGAGTTACTCGCATGGTGATTGAAGCTCGACCAAGGATAGTCACCGAGAGAGTCGGCAAGCCCAAGGTAAAGTGGGCGCAACTCCACATAGCGATAACAGGTAAGCAGGTACGCATCGGTGTCGATCAGACTGGATTTGTAACGTCCGGCCCACAGCGTACCAGAACGCTTATACCGGTGATTGATATATTGGACGTAGCGCCTTCCGAGCGACTGCATCATCGACGATATGCCATTTGGCACTCTGGGCGTGGCAATAATCTGCACCATATTTGGCAGCAACACGTACGCATGAACATCGACACGGTATTGCTCAGAAGAACTTTTCAGGCTGACCAGATAGAACCGATAATCCTCTGCATCAAAAAAACACGGCAGATTATTGTGCCCCACCTGGACAATGTGCTGAGGAATATCAATTAGATTAAGTCTCGGAAGACGGGGCATCTTGCCAAAAAATCCTTTTTAAGTTGCACAGCTGTACCAACTGCACACACTTGATTCCAATGAGGTGGGCATTATTGCAAATGAATCAAAAAAAATTCAAACGTTACGCGCAGGCAAGTTAACATTAATGATTCAAGTCAAAGTATTTCCTTCGGAATAACAGGAAATTCTTACAACAGTACCAATTAGCGGAGCAATGATTGGCATGGAGCCCTTCAGGTTGGCAGTAAACGCGCGTACCGATATCGGAAAGATACGCGAAGAAAACGAAGACAGTGTCCGCTGCCGCAGTGATACAAATTACCCCTTTGCTTATGTGATAGTCGCCGACGGCATGGGCGGTTACAGTGGCGGGGCCATCGCCAGCCGTATCGCTGCCGATACACTGCAGGTTCAGTTCGACTCACTAATGAATCAGACCTTTCTTGCCTGCTCCCCCGCACAACAACAACTTATGTTGCGCGCCAGCCTGGTGGACGCGATAGCGAAAGCCAACCAGAAGATTATCGAAACAAAGCGGACACGCCCGCAGTTCTCACAAATGGGCACAACTCTCGTGACTGCAGCAATCTGGGAGGATTTTCTGATAGTGGCGCATATCGGCGATTCACGCGCTTACCTATGGAACAATCACGGATTACAACGTCTTACACGGGATCACAGTGTTGTGCAGGAAATGATTGACTCGGGACAGCTGACGCCAGAACAGGCACAGGTGTCCCAAGTAAAAAATCATATTACCCGGGCGCTCGGTGTAGTGGATTCTGTAGAAGCCACTATAAACAGCTGGACACTCAAGGAAAGCGCGCTGCTGTTGCTATGTACTGATGGCGTGACCGAGTACCTGGAAGATGAAACCATTGGCTCCGTTCTGGCAAACCATCGCCCTGCACTGGAATGCGTTTACCGGTTTATTGACGACGCCAATCAGCACGGCGGCAAAGACAATATCAGCGCTGGCATTATTGAATTTTGCAGTCAGCCGGAAGCCGAGGCAGAATTTTCCGGAATCTCCATCACCCTGACACCGCAAAAATCCGAAGATACCACGGTACGCAGGATGCAGCGACACAACGAAAATCCACAGTAATTTTTTGAGAAACCGACATGACACCGGAACGTCTGGTCGATTTTATTCCGAAGCGAATTTCTGAATTAGAACCACCCGATCTGCCACCCGCATCGGTCAGTGCCCCAGAACTCTGCCGCTGGCTCGATGCCAGCAGCGTTACTGGCGCCACCGTGCCACCTAATTTTCAACATTCACCATGGCCACAGCCTCCCACAATACTCGCCACTGGTTTCAGCCTGTCCCGGGCGCCCGATCAACCCTGGATGCATACCCCCACACAGTTTCCGGTGCGCTTTTGTAATTATGCGGGCACCAGCCTTCACGGTAATACGCTGCCGGATCTGTCACGCTGCCGGCGAGTCGCAGAACATGTGATAGCTGCCAGTGGAGAAACCGCGTTTTCTCGTACAGATTTGGTACTTGGCGGCCCTTTTGAATTTCGTTGGCAACGTTACTACCGGCCATCTGCAAATGGCGACAGCTGCCTCGGTAGCGGCTGGCGGCACACACTGAACGAAAAATTGCAGCTGGCAGGAACAGACGAAGCCAGTAAAGACAAAATCACACTGCATACCGCGGAAGGTCGACTGGTCATTTTTGACCTGCCAGAAATTGGTCACGGCTGTTTTAATCGCAGCGAGCGCCTATTACTGGTTCGTCAGAGCCTGTTCAGCTTTCGCCTGAGCGGGTTTTCCCATCCGGATAAAATATTTCGCGCCGATGGAGCAGGAAGTTACGCGCCGCTATGTGAATTGCGCGATGGCTTCGGCAACACACTCGCCATTGACTATCGTGACAACTGCCCCCACAGAATCGTTACTTCCTGGGGACGCACTCTGGAATTCCACTACCGCGACGGATACCTCAGTGAAATAAGGGACCTTAATCAATCCCCTGAATCCAACGCCAGGTGCAGCTACTTGTATGGTGAAGGAAACCGATTACACGCAGCGCACACCGGCGCGATGAGGGAAAACTATTTTTATGAGAACCACCATCTATCCAGATTGGAAGGGAATGCTCACGGCACAGTGAGCTTTGAATATGATGATCTTCAGCGCTGTAACCTGGTGGCGCAGAACGGTCTCGTTCATCGGCTGCGTTGGCAGCAACGACGGCACACCTGCCTGCTTTCTTCGGAGGCTCGCCATGATATCGAGATACGATTTGATACTTTTGGCGATGTTATCCTTGAGCGACAACACGACAGAGAAACCCGCTATTTTTACGACTACTACCGTAATCTCACACTCAAAGTTACGGCGGACGGTCAACGGGAAATATTTCGATACGATAAGTTTGGGCGCCTGTTACGTCGCACATGCAAGGAGCTGCATCACCGCTATCAATACGACGCGACAGGACGCCTGCTTGCGGTTCATCTGGCGGGTGACCAAAATTGGCATTTTGCCTACGGAGAGCATTTTCAACCACTGTCCATCGTTGATCCCGCCGGCAATCAATGGAAATTTGGATACGATGATCGCGGTCAATTGCGGCAGCTCACCGATCCTGAACTCGGTACAGTTGCGCTCGACTGGGACGCGCAATCACTGTTGCGGTCCCTGCGCCGCGGTGACAGCACCTGGCAGTGGCGCTACGACCATTCCGGACGAGTAGCTCACCAGAGCGGCCCATATTCTGCCGAGCGCCAGTGGCACTACGATGACGCCGGCGAGCTCAGTGGCTGTGTGATTGCCGGTGCAACGCTGGAACTGTTCCGGGACACTGAGCAGTACCCCTGCCGGATCAGCATGGACGGCGAATGCCAGCTGCAATGGCAGCGAGACGAATTCGGCCGCATTCGTCATATTTCGTTTGCCTCCGGCGATAGTTGGGAGATGAACTACGACGCCTGGGGATCCCTAGTCCAGCTGGAATGTGTGGGAGAGGATGGGGAAGAGCATGTATTGCAGTGGCAATACGATCCTTTTGGGCAAGTTATCCGTTTTTATGACAGTCGCAATCACTGGCGAGAATGGCAACACGATGCCGGTGGGCGAATCACCGAGTACCGCGATCGAGATAGTCACTGGTACTTCCTCTACTCCGAGACCGGCCCATTGCATGAGATTCGCAACAACAATGGCCAGCGGTGTAATTTTCACTTCGATACGATGGGCCGACTGCTGCAGGCTGCCAACAGCCACAGCAATCTGCGTTTCCAGTATGACCAGTGTGGCAATCTGGCCGCGGAACATCACGATATTACCGGCGGCGAAAGCCTGAGCTTGTCGTACCGCTATGACAAGCGCGGATGGCTCAACAGCGCAAGCTCTGAATCCTTCAGAGCCGGGTTTATTTTCGCAGCCAGCGGCGGGCTTTATGAAATTTCTGCCAATGGAAAAATGACACTGCGCACCGAGTCGAAAGAGGCCAGCGAAATCTGGAGCCAGGGAAACTGCCAGATTCGTCGCGCATACAAGGACGGCTTCCTCTCGGAAATCTCCCTCGATGGAGATCGCAACTGGCGAATAAATACACCCAAGGTTTTTCCCCGACAACTGAAGGACATTTTACAGCGTCCGTCCACTGCACATTCTGTAGAGCAGGCTGTAGCGCAGAACCAACGAGGCAATGTAATTGTGACAGCCCGACCGTCATACCGCGCCGATGGTAAATCGCAGTTTCAATACGATGGCTGGGGACTGATGCAAAGTGCAGAGTGTGGCGATTTCAAGAGCTACTTTCGTTACGATGCTTTTGGCCGTCGCTACGGAAAAATCAGCAGTCACCGCGGCTCCGGGCGACAACGGCAACTAATCCATCACTGGTGGAGTTTCGGGCTTTGGAGTGAGTGTTCGCTGCAGGAGGGGGAAAAGCTTCTTTCCCACTATCTGCACCACCCACACCTGAATATCGCCATCTCCTGCTGGCGGGAAGGTAGCCAACAACACTACATCGCAGATGACACCGGCAGGCTGCTGGCGCTTCTGGACAACGAGGGTAGCCCGCTCTGGAAAATAGACTCTGCCGAAGGCAGCCCCGGGGTTTACCGCGGTACTGCAGGACTTTTCGATAGCGAGACCCGGCTTTTTTACCGGGATTTCAGCTACTGGCACGCGGGCGCGGAAACCCGCTGCGCAACAGTGCTGCTGTCAGGAGGCGAGTGGTTGCGGCAATTGTCGCAAGGTCACAAGCCGCAATAACAGTGCCAATATCCCGCAGGTGGCGATACTGGCCACCAGGGTTATTGGCGAGCCATCAAACACGGCGCTGACAATCGCAATCGCCGCGGCCCCCAGCATCATTTGCAAGGTCCCGCCCAGCGCTGCCGCTGTGCCCGCGATGGGACCGTGATCATCCAGGGACAACACCATGGTTGTGGGCACTACCAGGCCGAGACAGGAATTCCCCGCCAGTAACAGGCCGACCAGCACCACGAAGTTATCCACCCCATTCAGGTTCAGCAGCAGGTTCAGCACCGAGAAAAACGCGAATCCGGCCACCGCCCATTTCACCACCGGTACACCGCCATAACGCTCACACAAGTTGGCCGCAAACTGACTGGCAATGAAGAAGCCCAGTGCGTTCAGGGCAAAGGCGAGGCTGAACTGGGTCGGCGTCAACCCGTAGTAATCCGTATACAGGAACGCCGCAATGGAGATGAACGAGAAGAAGCTCGCCATACCCATACCGCCAATCAGGGTCATACCCATAAAGTAGGGATCGCGGAACAACTGGCGGAATGCGTCCCACATGGCGGACAGTCGCACCGGCACCCGATTGGCCGCAGGCAGGGTTTCCGGCAGTGCAAACCGGATCAGCAGGATGCTGGCAACGGTGGCCAGCGCCACCGCGTAAAATACCGAGGGCCAGCCAAATGGCCCCATTAGCAGGCTGCCAAACAGCGGTGCCAGCATCGGTGATATGGAAATTACCAGCATCACCGTTGTCATCAGACGCGTGGCCTCGGTACCGGTGTAACGGTCGCGGATGATCGCGCGCGGAATCGACATCACCGCAGCGGCACCAACCCCCTGCACGAAGCGCATTCCGATCAGCCACTCGATGGTCGGCGCCGGTGCACAACCGATGGACGCCAGCAGGAACAGGCACAGCCCGAAATACAATGGCGGTTTGCGCCCGAACATATCTGCCGCGGGGCCATAGAAGAGCTGGCAAACACCAAACGCAATAAAGAAGGCGATCAGGGTGTATTGCGTTGCCGCTGCGGGCACCCCCAGATCTTCCGCCATCGCCGGCATTGCCGGCAGGTACATATCGATGGCAAAGGGGCCGACACAGCTCAACAGCCCCAGTATCAGCGCCATCCTGATCAGTTCGGGTTTCATACAGCAACGGTCCTTAATCCGGGTTCAACACTCTGCCGGACCACCGCCCGAACCGTCTCGATTCTAACAGGGACAGGGTTCAGTCCAACCGCCAATTTCCCGAGACTTTCGCCAGCTTCCGAGTCACGCCTACAATTACCCTCGGAACTGTATTCGAGATCACCATGGAAGAAGCCTTCAAGATTGCCGGGGTCGCCGTCGCTCCCGGGGAAACCCGTCATATCGAACTACCGATCGTGCGCCTGTATACGGACACGGAAATGGCAATCCCGGTATATGTGCACCGCGGCAGGAAGCCCGGCCCCACCATATTCGTGTGTGCCGCGATTCACGGCGACGAACTGAATGGCGTCGAGATCATCAGCCGCCTGATCAACAGCCGCGCACTTAAATCCCTGCGCGGAACCCTCATCGCCGTGCCGGTCGTCAACGTCTACGGGGTACTGCACCAGTCCCGCTACCTGCCCGATCGCCGCGATCTCAACCGCTCTTTTCCCGGCTCCGCCCGCGGCTCCCTGGCCGCGCGCATGGCGCATGTTTTTCTCGAGGAAGTCGTGGCCAAATGCGACTACGGTATCGACCTGCACACCGGCGCCATGCATCGCAGCAATCTGCCACAGATTCGCGCCAACCTGGACGATGCTGAAACCCGCGAAATGGCCAAAGCGTTCGGCGTACCGGTAATGCTGAATTCGACCCTGCGCGACGGCTCCCTGCGCCAGGCCGCCGCCGACCTCGGCGTGCGCATCCTGCTGTATGAAGCGGGCGAAGCCCTGCGCTTCGACGAACTGTGCATACGCGCCGGCACCAAGGGCGTGCTCAACGTACTGCGCCACCTGAAGATGCTGCCGCCACGGCGCGGCAAGGGCGGGATAGAGCCCTTCGTCGCGCGCCGCAGCGGCTGGTTGCGCGCCGGCGACAGCGGGGTCGTAAACCACAAGCGGCAATTGGGGGATCATGTGAAAAAAGGCGATGTCCTCGCCACCATTGCCGACCTTTACGGCAACGAGCTGGACCGGGTACTGAGCGATGCGGATGGGATCATCATTGGCAAGCAGAATATTCCGCTGGTACAGGAGGGTGAGGCCATGTACCACATCGCCTATTTCCACGAGCCTCACGAAGTACTGGAGAATCTGGAGTTGCTGCAGGATTCGCTATTGCCGGAAGAGAATTTTTAGCCACGATAAAATCGAAAGAAAATATCGGCTTGCGCAGGGAAAAGTTCGACTGGAAGGATAGTTGTCGGGGAAAGCATTCCGAAATGCTTTCCCCACAACCTCCACCACACTGAGCGGTGCAGTTCTATATCGCAAATGCACTACTGCTTGCGGAGCAACTCCAGCACTTCCTTGCTCGGGAACCCCTGTAATTCCACGCCAGCACTCTCTTCGAACTTGAGAATCGCGTTGCGGGTACCGGAGCCGGCCTTGCCGTCGATCTCGCCGTCGTAGAAGCCTTTTTCCTTCAGCTTGGTCTGCAGCTCCATCACCTCATCCTGGTCGAGACGGGTAAACGGGCGCTTCCAGTCCCTGCTGAGTGATGGCGCACCACCGATGCGATCCGCCAGCACCCCCACCGCCAGCGCATAGCGGTCGGAATTGTTATAGCGCTTGATCACATAAAAATTCTTCAGTACCAGAAATGCCGGGCCACCGCGGCCCGCCGGCACCTTGAGTTCAGCGATATCATCCTTGCGCGGAAATTCCTGGCCGCGCACCCGTTTGACCCCGAGTTTCTCCCACTCGGAAATCTTCAGCTTGCCCGCCGGCAGTTTGCGCTCGGGGATTTCCACCTCGTAGCCCCAGGTCTCCCCCTTGCGCCAGCCGTTTTTATCCAGCAGGTTCGCCGCAGTGGCCAGCGCATCCGGCACCGAATTCCAGATATCGCGCTTGCCGTCTCCGTCCATATCCACCGCATAGGCCTGGTAACTGGTGGGAATAAACTGCGTGTGGCCCATGGCGCCAGCCCAGGAACCGGTGAGGTGGCTCTCATCAATATCGCCACTCTGCAGAATTTTCAGCGCCGCCAGCAACTGGCTCCGACCGAACTTCTTGCGCTTCGGATCCGCGTAGGCGAGGGTCGCCAGGGAGCGCACAACACTGCGCATCACATTGGTATTATCCAGAATGGCGCCAAAGCTGGACTCCATCGACCAGATCGCCAACAGGATATTCGGGTTTACTCCGGAGCGTTTCTCGATCTTGTCCAGCCAGGGCTGCAGTTCCTGCTTCTTGGCGCGTCCGCGCTTCACCGCATACTTGGTAATGCGGTTGTCGAAGTACTGCCACGCCGGCGCCTTGAACTCCGGCTGGAAACTGGCCTTGTCCAGCACCCACTGGTCCGGGGAATCGATGCCCTTGAAGGCGCGATCAAAGGTCTCCGCGGTAATCCCCTCTTTCATCGCGGTCTTGCGGAACTCCTTTTTCCACTTTTCAAAACCGGGGTCGGCGGCAGCAGTTGCGATGATCGGCAATGCGAGCAGCAGGCTGAAAACAAGTATCAGAAAATGAAAGGGACGCGCGCGAGAAAAGTGCGCGAAAGAAAATGAAGACAGGCCCATGACAACTCCTTGGCAGTAACGGCTCGCACAAGGGTAGAACGAGAGCCTGTCAACGGAAAGGGGGGAGATGTGCCAGTTGTTCAGCCTGTGACCGAGCCGACACTGAAATCAACCGTGCGATCAGGGCGCAGGGGGAATCACGTAAAACAGCACTGCAAAGTAATGCAGAATACCGCCCGCCAGCACAAACAGGTGCCAGATAGCGTGATGGAAGCGCAGGCTCCGCCACAGGTAAAACGCAATACCACCGGTGTAACACAGACCGCCGAGTACCAGCAGCCACAGGCCGCCGCTGGCGAGGTTTTCCGCAAGGGGCTTGATCGCCGCGATGACCACCCAGCCCATCAACGCGCTCAGGGTAATCGAGATTGCACGGATCTTTTTCAGCGGGGTGAACTGGATGATCAGTCCCAGCAGCGCCAGGCCCCAGATCACCCCGAAAATCGACCAGCCCCAGGGGCCGCGCAGGGTCACCAGGGTAAACGGGGTGTAGGTACCGGCGATCAACAGGAAAATACAGGAGTGGTCGATGGTGCGCAGCACCTGCTTGGCACCCGCGTGGCTGATACTGTGGTACAGGGTGGAAGCGGAAAAACACAGGATCAGGGTGGCCGCATAGATACTGGAGCTGACAATGTGCCAGGCATCGCCGCGCAATGCGGCAAATGCACAGAGGACCCCGAGTCCGGCAATCGCCAGCAGCGCGCCGACACCGTGAGTCACGCTGTTGGCGATTTCCTCGGCGAAACTGTAGCGCTGGCTGATGTTGGCGGGTAGGGTGCTGGGCATATCAGTATTCCAAATTGAAGCTTCCACCACTATAGCGGAATTCTGTGACCATATGATTAATCACGGTCACATGATCGGGATTTGTCCGCCGCCAAGCAAGTACTGTTTGGGACCGGCGGGTACCCGCTGGCCAATGGTACACGTTTGCCGGACAACGAAACACGCCGGGAAGGATAACCCGCTGCACAGCCGCCAGATCTGCTACCGCCATGCCATCAGTGCCGCAATCGCCGCCGCCACCAGGAGGGCGAAGGCCCAGATCAGATCAAAATTGACCCAGTGCTGGCGCAGGATCGCCAGACCGAGCCTGCGGTATACGATCCAGGCGGTGCCTCCCATAACCACCAACATGGCGGCGGTGTGCAGGCCTATTGCCAGCAGCATATCGACACCGCCACTGGCCATGTGGCCCGCGTGGGCGCCGTGCCCCGCAACACTTTCCCCCGCAACACCCAGCAGCGCCGGCACCACCATCAACCCGGCACCGTGTGCCGTCGCCATCAGGAACGACCACAGGAACAGGTCCCCGAGCCCCACCTTCATCCCCACCCAGCGCGGATGGCGGTAATAGTTGAACAGCTTGTAGAGACCGACCGCGAGTAGCACCCCGGCGGTAATCCACTGCAGCAAGGTCAGGGACAGGAATCGGGAGCCCAGCAGCACCAGCACCGCCGCCAGTGTGATCGCCAGTGCATGGCCCGCGGCAATGGGCAGCAGGGCGACCCAAATCACCCGCTCCCGTTGTTGCTGCAATCCCAGAGACAAGGCAAACAACCACCCCATCCCCGGGTTCAGCCCGTGGAAGGCCCCGAAGCCGAGCATGGCCAACCAGGGGCCGATGGACCCGATCAGCTCGCACTCCACAATTTCACGATCACAGTGATGGTCATGACGGGTAACAGAATGAATCCGTGGACGAATCGCCGCCCTGCAGGCGAATCTGGTGCACCCGGGTCTCGCCGAAATCGACAAAGAACTCGGGGTCCAGCGCCATGCCGCCCTGCGGATCCGCATCCACCTTCACCATCCAGCCGCCCATCTTGTCCGGATAGAACTGGTCGTCCCAGGTGCTGTAGAGGGAATTGGTGAAATACACCCGCTTGCCGTCGCGACTGATTTCCACCATCTGCGGCCCGCCCAGGAGCGGGCCCCCGGACTTGGGGTGGGGAGTCTTGTTGACGATACCACCGATGGCCACCTTGCCCGCCAGTTTCGGATTGAACGGATCGGACACATCGTATTGCAACAGTTCGCCGGTGCCCCAGCAGGATACATACAGGAAGCGGTCATCCAGGGACAGGTCGATATCGCTGACCAGCGGTGGCACCGCGCTAAACGGTTGCAGTGCCGGTGGCAGTGCATCGGGCTCTGCGGGTACCGCCGGGATGGTGATGACCTTGTCCGCCTGCCATTGCCCCTCTTTCTGGTACCACAGCCAGATCGAAGCGGAGAGGTCCTCGGTGCTGATGACCACACCGGCAAAGCCGTAAGACTTGCGCGGATCGTGCGCCGGTCGCAGTTCCAGCGCCATCTGGTGCTCGGCACCCAGGTCGATGGTCTGGGCCAGTTTGCGTTTGCGCAGATCCCAGAAGTGCAGGCGGTGGCCGTATTTGTTGGCGAGCAGGTCTTCCGGCACCAACCCATTTTCGAACTGGTGTGGCTTGGCCCACTCGCTGCTGATCAGCACGTCCTCCGCCAGGTGCCACCAGAAGTCATACGCCAGTTGCTGGTCACCTCGGTCAATTTCCCACGGGCCCTTTACCTCGAAGCTGAAGTGGTCCAGCAGAAAAATTCCGCCGGGGCCGTCTTCGCCATCGGCGGAACCCATGGCGCTGACATAGATGGCGTCCGGCCCACAGTGCACCGTATGGGGCCGGCTGTAGCCGGACTTGGCCATCAACTCTTCCGGCTCGATGACTTTGGAGATTTTGGGGTTGGTGGGGTCCGGCTGGGTATCGATGATATACAGCCGCGAGCTGCGAATTCCCGGCACCACCAGATAGCGCCGCTCCAGGTGCGGGTGCGGTGCAAACGGGCACAGAGCGGAACTGCAGGCATTCCAGCCGAAGTGATGCAATTCATCACCCACATGGGGCAGCTCGGTCTTGCCGATGACGCTGCCGTAGGTATCCGAATCCTGATCCAGGTCCACGACGCAGATTGCATCAGGCTTGTCGTTGCGGCCGTAATTCAGCGCGGCCACATAGGCGTGACGCTCGGGTGGCGCCTGCATCGCCATTTTCGGGGATGGGTAAAATGAGGGATCGGGTTTCCACAGGCCCATAACAGCACTCCTTGCCTCGCCATAAAATAGAAATGACACCGAGGATCGGAGTATAGAAACTGCGCGGGCGGGAGGGGCCGGGTCAAACAGCTATCAGGCGATTTGCTGGCATCTTTTTCGGCGCCTTTGTCGGCACCTTTGTACACGGCACTTGCCGAGGTACGGGGCAGGCCGGAAGCTGCCTGCCCCGCCGGGAGCGGACAATCACACGCTGGGGTTGTGGATGCCCATTTCGCACAGCGCGGAGGATTCGCGCACGATGGTCTGCACGCGGTCCGGGCCGGTGGAGATGATGTCGATGGGCGCGCCCACCAGCTCCTCGATGCGTGCGATGTAGTTGCGCGCCGCCTGCGGCAGGTCCGCCTCGCGACGCACCCCGAAGGTGGTCTCACTCCAGCCCGGCATGGATTCGTACACCGGTTCCACCCCTTCCCAGCCAGCGGCATCGAAGGGCACCGGCACATCTTCGCCGGCGGCATTGCGGTAGCCCACGCAGATCTTCACTTCTTTCAGGCCGTCGAGCACGTCCAGCTTGGTCAGGCACAGGCCAGAGATACTGTTGATGCGGATCGCGTGGCGCACGGCAATCGCGTCGAACCAGCCGGTGCGGCGCTGGCGGCCGGTGGTGGCACCGAACTCGTGGCCTTTTTCACCCAGGTGGCGGCCGACGTCGCAGCCCAGCTCGGTGGGGAAAGGACCACCGCCCACGCGGGTGGTGTAGGCCTTGGTGATACCCAGCACATAGTCCAGGTACAGCGGGCCGAAACCGGAGCCGGTGGCGGTGCCGCCGGCGGTGGTGTTGGACGAGGTCAC
>NZ_CAJXKH010000090.1 GCF_913055755.1 uncultured Microbulbifer sp. | reverse complement strand
CCTTCTGGTCCACGCTTTCGGCCGAGTTCATCAGCTCCTTGAGCTGGGTATTCTCTGCGCGCACCGCCGCCAGCAGCTGGGTCTGCTGCTCCAGCAACATGACCTGGTGCTTGAGGCGACTGTTTTCTTCCGCCAGCTCTTCGCGGGAGCGCAACTGCTCACCGGCCCAGTCGCCAACGCGCCCGGGGGTACCGGTAATCCAGTAAAAAGGCGCGGCCAGATTTGCTGCGCGTTCCTTGAGCGGATCGAGCCAGTCGGTGTAGAGATTGATCAGAATCAGCGCCGCAGCCACCAGTCCCAGCGCAATGATGCGGGATTCCGGCGACGGGCCTCGGGTAAATAGCGGTTTAATGGGCTGGCCCCCATTACCTGGTCAGGGTGTGTTGTTATTGGATCGTATTGTCGGGCTTCGTGCCCTTTATCGCACAACCGGCACCACAGGTGTCAATTGCGCGAAAGGCATCCGCGGCGCCCGTTCCCGGACACCGCGCCGGCATCAGTTGGACACCAGGTAGAGACGGCTCTTGTCCATCATATCCAGGGCCTGGCCGCCGCCGCGGGCAACACAGGTCAGCGGGTCGTCGGCAACTATCACCGGCAGCCCGGATTCTTCCATCAGCAGGCGGTCGAGGTCGCGCAGCAGTGCGCCACCACCGGTCAGCACCATGCCGCGCTCGGCGATATCGGACGCGAGCTCGGGGGGAGACTGCTCCAGTGCACTCTTCACCGCCTGCACGATACCGGTCAGGGGCTCCTGCAGGGCCTCGAGGATTTCGTCACTGTTCAGGGTGAAGCTGCGCGGCACCCCTTCTGCCAGGTTGCGGCCGCGCACGTCGATTTCACGCACTTCACTGCCCGCATAGGCACAGCCGATTTCTTCTTTGATCCGCTCCGCGGTGGCATCGCCGATCACGCTGCCGTAGTTGCGGCGCACATAGTTGACGATGGCCTCGTCGAAACGGTCACCGCCGATGCGCACGGAATCGGAATAGACCACACCGTTCAGGGAGATGATGGCGATCTCGGTGGTACCACCGCCGATATCCACCACCATGGAGCCACTGGCCTCTTCGACCTTGAGCCCGGCGCCGATGGCTGCCGCCATCGGCTCCTCAATCAGCCACACCTCGCGGGCACCGGCGCCGAGGGCGGATTCACGGATTGCGCGACGCTCCACCTCGGTGGACTGACAGGGCACACACACCAGAACCCGCGGGCTCGGGCGCATCCAGCTGTTCTCGTGCACCTTTTTGATGAAGTGCTGCAGCATTTTCTCGGTGACCTGGAAATCAGCGATCACCCCGTCCTTCAGCGGGCGGATGGCGGTGATGTTGCCCGGGGTACGGCCCAGCATCCGCTTGGCCTCGACGCCCACGGCTTCCACGATTTTGGTGCCGTTGTAGTGGCGGATGGCAACAACAGAGGGTTCATCAAGGACTACGCCGCGATCGCGCACGTAGATCAGCGTGTTGGCAGTACCCAGGTCAATGGAGAGATCACTGGAGAACATGCCCCGCAAACGTTTAAACATGGAATTCGATTACCTTAATCTGAAATACAGTACCCGGAGTTCAGTCCGTTCCGGGTACCGCTCGGCGCTGACTTATAGTTCTGACAGCCCTTCCTGTGAGGAAAGCGCCAGTAGGTTAGTTAGTCCGCGCAAATAATTCTGTGTTCCGGGCGGCGTTTTCGCCCGCGCATCAACCCCGATCCCGGGTGCCGATTTCCGAGGGTGCGACCGGGCGCAGCGGGGCTCCCGGCCAGAATCGGCAAACTCTAACAACGGCGCGGGTTGAGGGCAAGGCGAAAAGGGTATTTTGCCCACCCCGACACGGTCCCGCAGCCCACCGCAGCTCCCCCTTGGGAGATTGCCCGCTAATTATGCTAAATTTGCGCCCCTCTGAATTCCCGTAGAATTCCCACTTTCCCGTCACCCCGCGGTATTCCGGGGGTAGCCGCAAGTAAGCCTTTGAGAAGCTGGAGTCTCTAACCCATGGCCGTGGACGCGCAAACCGTAGAAAAGCTGGCCGAGCTGGCCCGCATTGCCATCTCCGATGAAACCATAGACGAAGTCAGCAACCGCCTGGGGGATGTGTTGCAGCTGGTCGACCAGTTGCAGGCCATCAATACCGAAGGGGTCGAGCCCATGGCACACCCGCTGGACGAAGTGCAGGTGCTGCGTGCCGACAGGGTTACAGAGCCCAATCGCCGCGAAGAGTTCCTCGCCCTGGCGCCGCAGACCGAGGCGGGACTCTACCTGGTACCCAAGGTCATCGACTGACCATCCCGCCCCACAACAGACGCGATATACAGATTAGAAAAGAAACCGGATTTCCCATGCATCAGTTGACCATTGCCGAGATCGCCCGCGGCCTGCGCGACAAGCAGTTCTCCAGCGTCGAAATCACCAGTCACCTGCTGGAGCGCATCCAGCAGCTGGACGGGCACTACAACAGCTTTATTTCCGTCACCGGCGAGCAGGCCCTGACAGACGCCGCTGCCGCCGACGCCCGCCTCGCCGCCGGAGATGCCCCGGCCCTGTGCGGCGTCCCCATCGCCCACAAGGACATCTTCTGCACCAGCGGCGTTCGCACCAGCTGCGGTTCGAAAATGCTCGACAATTTCGTACCTCCCTACGACGCCGCCGTGGTGGAAAACTTCAACCGGGCGGGTGCGGTGAGCCTGGGCAAGACCAATATGGACGAGTTCGCCATGGGCTCTTCCAACGAAAGCAGCTTCTACGGCCCGGTGAAAAACCCCTGGGACCTGGAGCGGGTGCCCGGCGGCTCCTCCGGCGGTTCCGCCGCCGCGGTGGCCGCCCAACTGGTGCCCGGCACCACCGCCACCGATACCGGCGGCTCCATCCGCCAACCGGCGGCGCTGACCGGCACCACCGGTCTCAAGCCTACCTACGGCCGGGTTTCCCGCTGGGGCATGATTGCCTTTGCCTCCAGCCTCGACCAGGGCGGCCCCATTGCCCGCACCGCGGAGGACGCCGCGCTGATGCTGTCGGTAATGGCGGGCCCCGACACCCGGGACTCCACCTGTCTCGAGCGCCCGCAGCGGGACTACAGCGCCAGCCTGAACGACAGCATCCAGGGGCTCAAGATCGGCGTACCCAAGGAATACTTCGGCGAGGGGCTCGACAGCGAGATCGGCGCCCGGGTCCAGGAGGCCCTGCAGGCCTATGAAAAGCTCGGCGCGGAACTGGTGGAGGTCAGCCTGCCCCACAGCAAACTGGCGGTGCCCGCGTACTACGTGATTGCGCCCGCCGAGGCCTCTGCCAACCTGTCCCGTTTTGATGGGGTGCGCTACGGCTACCGCTGTGAAAACCCCGCGGACCTGCGCGACCTGTACATGCGTTCCCGCGGCGAAGGCTTTGGCGAGGAAGTAAAACGCCGCATTCTCGTCGGCAGTTACGCGCTGTCCGCCGGTTATTACGATGCCTATTACAACAAGGCCCAGCAGGTGCGCCGCCTGATCAAACAGGACTTCGTCGACGCCTTCCAGAAGGTCGACGTCATCATGGGCCCCACTGCCCCCAACCCGGCGTTCAAGCTGGGCGAGAAAAATGCCGATCCGGTGGCCATGTACCTGGAAGATATCTACACCATCGCCACCAACCTGGCGGGGCTGCCGGGCATGTCGCTGCCCTGCGGATTCGCCCACGGCCTGCCGGTGGGTCTGCAGATCACCGGCAATTACCTGGACGAGGCGCGCATGCTGAACGTGGCGCACCAGTTCCAGCAGGCCAGTGACTGGCACACCAAAACCGCCCCGGCAGCAGAATAGCAGGAATAAGGAGTAGCGAAGTGGAATGGGAAGTAGTCATCGGGCTGGAAGTACACGTACAACTCTCCACCCAATCGAAAATTTTCTCCGGTGCCAGTACCGCCTTCGGTGCCGAGCCGAACACCCAGGCCTGCGCCATTGACCTGGCGATGCCGGGCACCCTGCCGGTACCCAACGAAGAGGCATTCCGCTATGCGGTGATGTTCGGCCTCGCCATGAATGCGGAAATCGGCAAGCGCTCGGTATTCGAGCGCAAAAACTATTTCTATCCCGACCTGCCCAAGGGCTACCAGACCACCCAACTGGAAAAGCCCATCGTCGGCGCCGGTCAGATCGAAATCCACCTGGAAGACGGCAGCAGCAAGACCGTGCGCCTGCACCACGCACACCTGGAAGAGGATGCGGGCAAGTCCTTACATGAAGACTTTCACGGTATGTCCGGCATCGACCTCAACCGCGCCGGTACCCCGCTGATCGAGATCGTCTCCGAACCGGATATGCGCAGCGCTGCGGAAGCGGTGGCCTACCTGAAAAAAATCCACGGTATCGTCACCTGCCTCGGCATTTCCGACGGCGACATGTCCCAGGGCTCCCTGCGCTGCGACGCAAACGTGTCCGTACGTCTCAAGGGCGAGGAAGAACTGGGCACCCGCACCGAAATCAAGAACCTCAACTCCTTCCGTTTTATCGAAAAGGCGATCAAGGTGGAGGCCCAGCGCCAGATCGACCTGATCGAGGACGGCGGCAAGGTGGTGCAGGAAACCCGCCTGTACGATTCCGACAAAAATGAAACCCGCTCCATGCGCAGCAAGGAAGTGGCCAACGATTACCGCTACTTCCCCTGCCCCGACCTGCTGCCGGTAGTTATTTCCGACGAGTATATCGAGCAGATTCGCACTGAGCTGCCGGAGCTGCCGGATACCAAGTGCGCCCGTTTCGAAAAGGACTACGGGCTGTCCGCCTACGATGCGGATCAGCTGTCCCAGGACCGCGGCACCGCGGAATATTTCGAGCAGGTAGCGGCCCAGTCCGGCGAGCCAAAACTGGCAGCCAACTGGGTAATGGGCGAGCAGCACTGCTGAACCGCGAGGAAAAGTCTATCGCGGATTCCCCGGTAACTGCCCCGCACCTGGCCGGCCTGATCGCGCGCATCAAGGACAACACCATTTCCAGCAAGATCGCCAAGCAGGTGTTCGAGGCCATGGCGAATGGCGAGGGCGATGCGGATGCGGTGATCGAGGCCAAGGGCCTGAAGCAGGTATCCGATACCGGTGCCATCGAGAAAATGGTTGAAGACGTAATCGCGGCCAGCGCAGCGCAGGTAGACAACTACCGCAATGCGGACCCGGACAAGCGCCCGAAGATGATGGGTTACTTCGTCGGCCAGATCATGAAGGCATCCAAGGGCCAGGCAAACCCGCAGATGATCAACAAAATCCTCAAGGAAAAGCTGGACGCCCTGTTGTAATCCACACCTCCCCCTCTTCCCTTCCCGAGCAAGGGCCGCTGGCCCGGCCCTTGCACCTTTTTCCGGGCCCCTTTAGGCTCGGATCATCGGCACTTCCATTCCGTCCGGTGCTGTTTTTGCAGTGCAGAGGTGCCAATCAAAACCATAAACTCGGGAATTTGGCCCATGAAAACAATAAAAACCCTTGTCGGCAGTCTGCTTTTTCTCGCGTTTTCCAGCCCGGGATTCACCCAGGGAGAGCTTGCAACCACCTCCGAAATCCGCGCCGCACTGGAAAACGGCACCACCACCTCGGAACTGCTGGTCAACCGCTATACACAGCAGATCCAGCAACTGAACGACCGCCTGCATGCGGTAACCCAGCTCAATCCCGCTGCCATGCAAGAGGCCCAGCGGCTGGACAAGATGCGCCGCGAAGGCCAGGTGCTCGGGCCATTGCACGGGATTCCGGTGCTGCTGAAGGACAATATCGACACCGCCGACGGCCTGCCGAATACCGCCGGCTCCATCCTGCTGCAGGACAACCTGCCACAGAGCGACGCGTTCCTGGTCGGGCAGCTGAAAAAGCACGGGGCCATCATTCTCGGCAAGGCCAACCTGAGCGAGTGGGCCAACTTCCGCTCGACCCACTCCTCCAGTGGCTGGAGCGGCACCGGCGGCCAGGCGCGCAACCCCTACGACCTCACCCGCAGTCCCTGTGGTTCCAGCGCCGGTTCCGCGATTGCGGTTGCGGCCGGTATGATTCCGCTGGCAGTGGGCACCGAGACCGATGGCTCCATCACCTGCCCCGCCGCGGTCAACGGTATTGTGGGCATCAAACCGACCCTGGGGCTGATCAGCCGCACCGGTATCATCCCGATTTCCCAGTACCAGGACACCGCTGGCCCCATGGCCACCACGGTTACCGGTGCCGCCTTGATGCTGGACGCCATGGTTGGCAAAGACACCGCGGACAGCGACAGCATCGCCCCCTCCGGCAGCTACGCGGATCACCTCAAAGGAGACGGCCTCAAGGGCAAGCGCATTGGTGTCGTGCGCAACCTGATGGGCTACAACCCGCAGACCGATGCGGTTTTTGAACAGGCACTGGCAATCCTGCGGGAACAGGGCGCAACCATTGTCGACAACGCCAATATCGAAACCCTGGCAAAAATCAATGCGCTGGAGTTCGACCTGCTGGCCTGGGAATTCAAAGACGCCCTGAACGAATACCTGGAAAACTCCCCCAGCCAGTACAAATCCCTGCAAGCGCTGATCACTGCCAACCGCGAATCGCGGGACAAGGAAATGCCCTACTTCGGCCAGGAAATTTTCGAAATGGCGCAGGACTCACAGGGTCGCGCGGAAGAAGGTTTCAGCAGCAAGCTGGCGGAACTGCGCAGCCTTGCCCGTGAACAGGGCATTGATGCCACCATGGCGAAACACAAGGTAGACATTCTGATCGCCCCCACTGTCAGCCCGGCGTGGAAAATCGACCACATCAACGGCGACCACTATACCGGTTCCGCCACTACCCCGGCGGCGGTTGCCGGCTACCCCCATATCACCGTACCCATGGGGTTTGTGCGGCCCCTGCCGGTAGGGATTTCATTTTTTGCCAGCGCCAGCCAGGAAGACAGGCTGATCGCCGCCGCTTACAATTACGAACAGGCCAGCAAGCAGCACCGCGCACCGCGGTTCCTGAATGGCGACCCTGCCCCTTACGTTTCCGGCACAAATTGACAGAAGGAAGTAACAATGAGCCTGAAAAAAGACAAACAGAAGGTACTCGGCGAAGTATTCGATGACGAGCGCATCGCCGGCTTTCTGGTCGGTGAAGCTCCGGAGGGATACAACCGGGACTTCTACCTGCTGGAACGCGCCTATCGCGGTATGAAAGCGGAAAACTTCGACACCTTCGTGCGGCTGTTCACCGAACAGGGGCTGGATCTCAACAGCCAGAGCCCGGAAGGCCAGACCCTGCTGGCGCGCATCGGCGAGCACGCTCAGGGACAGGAATACGCCGCAATTCTGCGCGCGGCGGGAGCCCGGTAAGCCATGACTTCCAACCCGGCACACGGCGTCAATGCACTGATCCGGGGGGCGCAGCTGCTCACCCGCAAGGAGCTGCGCCCGTTCATCATCATTCCCCTGCTGATCAACCTGGTCCTGTTTATCGCCCTCGCCGGGCTGATGATCAGCCAGTTCGACGATCTCGCCAGCTATATCGGCAGCCTGCTGTCCGACGAACCCGTGGACACCTCCAACATGTCCTGGTGGCGCGCAATCCTTGCCAGGGGGGCGGACTGGGCCGCGGGGGTATTCCGGTGGCTCGCGTGGCTGATTGCCATCGCCGTGGTGCTGCTGTTTTTCCTCGTCTACGGCTACCTGTTCGGCATCATCACCAACATCATCGCCGCCCCGTTTAATGGCTTTCTCGCGGAAAAAGTCGAGGAACTCCTCACCGGCCACCCGCCGCCCCCGGAGTCCATCGGCAGCATGGTGTTCCGCACCCTGGGTCGGGAACTGCGCAAACTGATGTACTTTCTCGGCTGGGGCCTGGTGATTTTCATCATCGCCCTGCTCACCAGCTGGACCGTCTTTATCCCCGCAATCCTCACCGCCGTGTGGGGCGCCTGGTGCATGGCGATCCAGTACGTCGACTACCCGCTGGACAACCACCAGCGCTCCTTCAGCGAACTGAAAGACGTGCTGTTGCGCAAGAAATTCACCACCCTGGGTTTCGGCGGTGCGGTAATGCTGGCGAAGATGGTGCCGCTGCTGAACATCTTCGTGATGCCCGCAGCGGTTGCCGGCGGCACCGCACTGTGGGTGGAGCGTTACTGGACCGACGGCGATCCCGGCAAAGGCCCTGGCGGCCCGAATGCCGGAGTGAATGGCCAGGGAAAGGAAGCGAATGATCCCACCGTTCCCTCGCCCCGGATTCAGTCCGGTGACAGCGGGAAAAAATGGCCGAAAGGCATAACCGGGCCGAAAAAGTAGCCCGCCGCGCGATTCCCCACCCTTCTCCCCGCCGGGTTTGTCTAACCTTTGAAGTAAGACAGGCAACCGGACGGGTGAGCAGGTGGCGCAGATGAAAATCGACTGGAGCAAAATCCGGTTTGACGGCAAGTACAAATATAAGAAAGGGCAGTGCCCGACACTGATTGAGCCGCTTTACTCCAACACCAAGGATTACAAGAAAAAAATTCGCCGGCTGCGACGGGCAATCGATGAGCGCCAGCAGATCATGTATGCCCATGACCGCTATAGCCTGCTGACTATTTTTCAGGCGCTGGATGCCGCGGGTAAAGACGGCACCATCCGCGCCGTTTTCAATGGCGTCAATCCTCACGGCGTGGAAATCACTTCTTTCAAGCGGCCCAGCGATACAGAGCTGGAACACAACTTTCTCTGGCGCACCGCGGTCGCCATGCCGCGACGCGGCAATATCGGGGTATTCAACCGCTCTTACTATGAGGAAGTACTGGTCTGCCGGGTACACCCGGAACTGGTGACGAAATACCAGAAAATGCCCGGCGAAAATACCCGCGACCTGGATGCGCTGTTTGAAAGTCGCTTCGAAGCTATTCGCGCCTCCGAGCGCTATACGGTGGACAATGGGACACTGACCCTGAAATTTTTTCTCAACCTTTCTCGTGATGAGCAACGCAAACGCTTTCTCGCGCGCATCGACGAAGCGGACAAAAACTGGAAATTTTCCGAGGCGGATGTCAGGGAAAGAACCTTCTGGGACGACTACCAGAATGCGTTTGAAGACATGATCAATGAGACCGGAACGCCTTACTCGCCCTGGTTTGTGGTACCTGCCGACGACAAAAAGAATATGCGACTGATTGTCGCCAGTGCGGTATTGAAGGCGATGAAAGGCATGGACATGTGTTATCCCGAGGTTTCCAAGGGGCGGCGCAAGGAACTGGCCAGGTACCGGAAACTACTGGAAAATGACTAGCAGGCTGCTCCCGGCCGCTGCCGGGAGCGAGCAACACTTAACGACGGGGGCGACCGCCACCGCGGCGACCACCGCGGTTGCCACCGCGATCATTGCGATCACCACCACTGCTGCGTTTTACATGCACCTTCGGCGGCTCTACCAGTAATTCTTCCGGCGGCACCTCGCACTTCAGCTTGCTGCCCAGCAGCTCCTCGATCGGCTCCAGGCGCATCGCATCGTCTTCACAGGCGAAGCTGATGGAAGTACCGCTCTTGCCCGCACGCCCGGTACGGCCGATGCGGTGCACGTAATCCTCCGGCTCTTCCGGCAGGGTATAGTTCACCACGTGGCTGATACCGTCGATATGGATGCCGCGGCCGGCTACGTCGGTGGCCACCAGCACCTTGGATTTACCGGTTTTGAAATCTTCCAGGGTGCGCACGCGTTTGTTCTGCGCCACCTCACCGGACAGCAGCCCCGCATTGATCCCGTGCGCAACCAGGTTTTCATGCAGGCGGCGGCACTGGTCGCGGCGGTTGGCAAACACGATCAGGCTCTCCACCTCATCGCTCTGCACGATGTTGTACAGCAGCGGATACTTTTCCTCACCGGAAACCAGGTACACATGCTGGGTAACCGTATCCGTCGCCACCCGCTCCGGCTCGATCTCGACGATGGTCGGTTCCAGGGTCCACTGCTCCACCAGGTCGTCGACTTCCGGGGTAAAGGTGGCAGAGAAGAACATGGTCTGGCGGTGGGTCTTGCGCGGGGTCTGGCGCACGATACGGCGCACCTGGGGGATGAAGCCCATGTCCAGCATACGGTCCGCCTCGTCGATCACCAGAATCTCGGTCTGGTCGAGGAAGCAGTCGCGGTTACTGACGAAATCCAGCAGGCGACCCGGGGTGGCCACCAGAATATCCACAAAACGCTCGTTCAGCGCCTTCTGCTGCTTCTGGTAATCCATGCCACCGACCAGGGTATGAATCTCGAGGTCGGTGTACTTGCACAGGCCCTTGGCGTCGTCGGCAATCTGCATCACCAGCTCGCGGGTCGGCGCAATGATCAGCGCACGGGCCTCACCGGCGTAGCGCTCACCCTCAAACGGATGCTTGAGCAGGTCGTCGATCACGGTAATCAGGAAGGCCGCGGTCTTGCCGGTACCGGTCTGCGCCTTGCCCACCAGGTCGTGGCCATTCAGGGTGTGCGGCAGGGACTGGCCCTGGATCGGGGAGCAATACTGGAAGCCGAGATCAAAGATCGCGTGCATCAACGGCAGCGGCAGGTCCAGGTCGTGGAAGCGCACCTTGCCTTCCTGCTCCGGTACCGAAAACTGCTCCAGGCTCCAGGGCGCGGATTGCTTGCGGCGCTGGCCACCATCGCGATTGCGGCTGCTGCGCTTGCGGCCACCCTTGGGCTTGTCATCCCCTGCCGACCGCTTAGTGTCGGCACCGGAAGCCTGTGACTTCTGGGGCTTCTGCGGTTTTTCAGTGGGCGCATCTTGCGCGCTGTCGGCGGAACGGCGGAAAAACTTACCAATCAAGGGATTACTCACTTAGTGATCAAATAATCGGCGAGTATATCATCTATATGCGTCAGGTATCGTCACAGAATGTCATTCGGGCAAATGACGGTAACGGGCAATCCAGTAATCCAGGCTCACATAGCGCCCGCCACCACTGAACAGCAGCGCCAGCAGCATGACGAAGTAAGTGGCCGCAAACTCGATACCGTTCTTGAGCACGGTAAAATTGCCCGCCTCTGTCAGCCAGCCGTAGTCGCCATGTGCCTTGAGCAGCTCCACGGCCTTCTCCTTGCGCACCCCCGCCTCCGCGATCAGGTCCTTGCGCCACTCCCAGGGCATGGTGAGTGTGGACTCCGGCAGGGCGTGCCAGCCGTACTGCCAGTGCGCGGTCACGGCGGCCACCGCCATGGTGACCATCAGCGGTATTGCCGCCAGCCGCACCCCCAGCCCGAGCACCAGGGCGATGCCGCCGAGCAACTCCGTGAGTGCCGCCAGCCACGCCAGCAGTACCGGCGCCGGCAGCCCCAGCCCCCAGTCCGGATTACCGAACCAGGCCGCCACATCGTCTATGCTGCCGAGCTTGTTGAGCCCGGCAAGAATGAATATCGGCCCCAGGAACAGCCGCAACGCCAGTGGACCGAGACCATCGAAAGGCCGCAGTATCTGCAGAAAACACCGGTACATCCGATTGAACCCGCTGTTGCCGCCATCCATAATTCGCCCCTGTATAAGTTCCGCCGCTACCTGTCTGGTCGAATTCGCCACCGGTTTCTTACAGCCCACCCGATCTCCGCCAAAACCGCGAGCGCCCGCACCAGTTTAGTTATTTGTGTTTCCGTCACTCGTGTTGTGTCCATGCTGAAGCTCTACAAACGCGCCACCGCCACCGAACTGCGGCACCTGACCAACCTGGGCGGCCCGCTGGTGGTCAGTAACCTGGCAGTGGTGAGCATGGGGGTTACCGACACCATCGTCGCCGGGCAGTCCGGGGAGACCGACCTGGCCGGGCTGGCGCTGGGCTCCAGCATCTGGGCGGTGTGTGCGGTCACCATGATCGGCATGCTGGCGGCGGTGTCTCCGGTGGTGGCCAACCTGCGCGGGGCGCGGGACGAGCCCGGCTGCGCACGGCAGCTGCGCCAGTCCATGTGGATTGCCCTGATTGGCGGTTTGATCCTGATCGCCGCGCTGCTGGCGGCCCCCTGGTGGAGCCAATGGATCCAGACCGAGGCGCCGGTGCGCAGCGTGATGGTCAATTACCTGGCGGCACTGGCCACCGGCACCCTGCCCTTCGCCGTCGGCAGTGCACTGCGGGGTTACTGCGAGGGGATGTCCCAGGTGCGCCCGGTGATGCGCATCTACCTCGCCGCCGCCGCGCTCAATATCCCGCTGGATATCCTGCTGGTCTTCGGCTGGGGACCGATTCCCGCCCTTGGCGGCGCCGGCTGCGGCTGGGCCACCAGCCTGGTGTGCTGGAGCATCGCCATCGCACTCTACTGGCACGCCGGGCACGATCCCGCGTATCGCGCACTGACGCTCAAGCTGCTGCCACCGCGCCCCCACTGGGCGACATTGCGCCACCTGCTGGCGGTGGGCATGCCCATTTGCGTGGGTGCGGCCAGCGAAGTGACCTTCTTTGCCAGCCTCACCCTGCTGCTGGCCCCCTATGGCGCCACCATTGTGGCCGCCCACCAGATCGGCCTCAGCATCGGCTCCATTTTCTACCTGGTGGCGCTGGCACTCGCCCAGGCCCTGAGTATTCGCGTCGCCCAGGTCCTCGGACAAGGGCGCCCCAGACGCGCCCGCTTCGTCAGTATCGTCGGGGTCTGCAGCGGTGTGGTCTACGCGCTGGTTACCGGTGTGGTCCTGATCAGCCTGCGCCACCTGCTGGTGCTGGCGTATACCGGCAACCCGGATATCATCGCCGTGGCCGTTAACCTGCTACTGCTGGCGGCGGCATTCCAGCTGGTGGACGTGACCCAGGCCATGGCATCGGGCGCACTGCGCGGCTACCGGGATACCCGGGTGCCGATGTACATGCAGCTGTTTTCCTACTGGCTGGTGGGCCTCGGCAGTGCCTACTGGCTGGGGGAGCAGTTCTGGGGGGTCTACGGTTACTGGAGCGGAATCTGTATCGGGCTGGGTACCGCGGCAATCCTGTTACTGCTGCGCCTGCGGCGCACCAGCACAAATACCCTGGCACGGTGACGGCCAATCGCGGAAACGCCAAATACCGCGCAATTCGGTGCGAACCGATTAACTATACTCGCGCACTCACGGAACCCCTGGCGCGATTGCGCGCCAAATACCCGTAGATGATCGCTTTTAACCAATGCCGGAGTACCGCATGCTGTCTCGCTCCCTGAGCTCCTCCCTGTTGCTGATGCTGTGTTTTGCCAGCACTAACCTGTGGGCGGAGGAATCGCCCCAGCAGAACGATCCGGAACCTGTTACCGCTGACGAGCAACAGGGCGAGGATACGGACACCGCCGGCACACCCGAGCCGGAAGTTGTCGACCAGGCCGCGGAATCCACTGGCGACGATACCCCCATGCCCAAGGCGAAAAGTATCGAGCTGGACAAACCGGTCAGTGAGAAAGAGCTGGCCACACCGCCCCAGGAACCCCCCGCAGAGAAGGCGACAAAACCGGCAGCGCCGAAAAAGCCCAAGAAAAAAGTGGCCCCGGAAGTGCCCAGCGAGCCCCAGAAGCCAGAGGGGCGCCCGCTGCGCATGCTGGGAGCGGAAGTGCCCCCGGCCACCTCCACGCGCCTGGCCTGGTCCCCCAGCCAGCACTTCGAGGGGGTATACAGCAGCACCCCGGTGCTGGTGGTGAATGGCGCCGAACCCGGCCCCACCCTGTGTATAACTGCGGCGATTCACGGCGACGAGCTGAACGGAATAGAGACGGTGCGCCGGGTGATGTACAACCTGGACCCGAACACCCTGAAAGGCGCGGTGATCGGTGTACCCATCGTCAACCTGCAGGGCTTTCACCGCGGTTCCCGCTACCTCACCGACCGCCGCGATCTCAATCGCCACTTCCCCGGCAACCCGCGGGGCTCGTCGGCATCGCGGATTGCGAACTCGTTTTTCAACAAGGTGATCAAGCACTGCAGTGCGATTGTCGACCTGCACACCGGATCCTTCTACCGCACCAACCTGCCGCAGCTGCGCGGTGACCTGCGCGATCCGAAGGTGGTGAAGCTGACCAAGGGATTCGGCTCCACAGTGGTGCTGCACAGCAATGGCGCCAAGGGCACCCTGCGCCGTTCGGCGGTGGAAGCTGGCATTCCCACGGTAACCCTCGAAGCCGGTGCGCCGATGGTGCTGGACGAACTGTCGGTGAGCCACAGTGTGAAAGGTATCCGCACGCTGCTGAACCAGCTGGATATGGTGAGCAAGTTCCGCCTGTGGGGCGACCCGGAGCCGGTGTACTACAACTCGACCTGGCAGCGCGCCACCAACGGCGGGATCATTTTCAGCAATGTGCACCTGGGCCAGGTGGTAAGCAAAGGCGACCTGCTGGGCACGGTCACCAACCCCATTACCAATGTGCGCAAGGAGATCCGCTCCCAGTACGACGGGCGCGTTCTGGGCATGGCAATGAACCAGGTGGTACAGCCGGGCTTCGCCGCCTACCACATCGGCATCCAGGCACCGCAGGAGCAGATCAGCCCGCCGGAGGAAGTAACCGCAGAACCGGAATCCACGTCAGCCGCGACGGATGCCACAAAGGAGCCCTCGCCCGAGCCGCAGCCCGCATCCAGTACGGAAGCAGCTGGCGCAGATGAAAACGCGGCTGAAAAAGCAGACAAGCCGGCAGATCAGTCAAACGAACAGGTGCTGCCGGCGGAGGAGCCGGTCGGCGAAGAGAGTGAGGAGGATTGACCTCCCCCGCAGAGAGATACTGACAACCCCGGTAGCGCTCCCGCCACCAAAGCCTTTTCATGGCTCCGGGTTAGTCACCCGATCAATAATCGGCGTAGCGTCGAGATGCAGCGGCTCCGGCTGCAGGGTGATGTGATCGATATCGAAGCGCTTGACCAGGGTCTCGCGCAAGCGCCCCAGCACTGCCGGCCAGGCCTGTAAATCGTCCACCACAATATGCGCGGACAGGGAAATCATGCGCGAGTCCAACCGCCAGATATGCAGGTCGTGCACCGAGCGCACCCCCTCCACCGCCGCCAGGGTTTCCCCCACCACCGGCAGGCTCAGCTCCCGCGGCACCCGCTCCATCAGCACATCCACCGCGTCCCGCAACAGTCGCAGACTGGAAACCAGAATCAGTGCGCAGATCAGCACCGACAGCAGCGGGTCGATCGGGGTCCAGCCGGTAAAGTAGATCACCGCCCCCGCCACCAGCGCGGCGACGGAGCCCAGCAGGTCCCCCATCACGTGCAGCAGCGCGCCGCGGATATTCAGGGTCTGCTCGCCCCGGTGCAGCACCCAGGCCACGGCGACATTCACCAGCAGTCCGATGGCGGCAATCAGCATTACCATGCCGCCCTGCACCGGCTGCGGTTCGCGCAGGCGATTGACCGCGGCGATGGCGATACCCACCACGATCAGCAGCATCAGCACCGCGTTGACGATGGCCGCAAGTACTTCCGCGCGGCCCCAGCCGAAGGACATTTCGCGGCTGGCGGGTTTCTGAGCCAGCAGTGCCGCCACTGCCCCCAGGGCGAGGGAAAAGGAATCCGTCACCATGTGGCCGGCGTCCCCCAGCAGCGCGAGAGAGCCGGAGATCCAGCCACCCACGGCCTCGACCCCGGCAAATGCCAGGGTAATTACCAGCCCCCAGACCAGGGGCTTGAGATTGTTGCTGCCGTGGTGGTGATGGGCGTGTTCGT
>NZ_CAJXKH010000089.1 GCF_913055755.1 uncultured Microbulbifer sp. | reverse complement strand
ATCAGCCCCAGCCAGGAGTTGCCCAGCCCCAGCCACTGCACCACGATCACGTACAGCGGAATCAGCATCAGCACCGCCGGGAACATCTGCGAAATCAGAAACAGCATCAGCCCCCGCTCGCGCCCGGCAAAACGGAAGCGGGAAAAGGCATAGGCGGCGGTACAGCTGAGGGAGAGACCGACCAGGGTGGTGGCAAAGGCCACCACCAGGCTGTTGCGCAGCCATTGCAGGAAAGGCTGCTCGGTGAGTACCGCGCTGAAGTTGGCCAGGGTCCACTGCTCCGGCAGCGGAATCAGCGCCAGCAACTGCTGCCCCAGGCTGGCGTCTGCGGGCAGCCGCACCAGGGTCAGGGACTGCTGGCCGGAAAACGCCAGGCTCACCACCCACAGCAGCGGGTAGAGCACAACCAGCGACGCAAATACCAGCAGCGCGAAGCGCCAGGAGAATATATCCCTGACTATGCGCGCAAGGCGCCGCCCCAGCCATTTGAAAGGTGCGATTACCGCTGCAGTGGTCGCGCCCTGGTCAATCATCGCGCCGCCTCCAGGGAGCGGCTGACCCGGGTCTGCCACAGGGCGTAGCAGAACAGCAGCGCCAGGATCACTATCGAGTAAGCGGCGGCGTAGGCGTACTGGTATTTTTCAAAACCGATGCGGAACGCCTTGGTGATCAGGATATCGTTGGCCCCGGCGGGAGCGCCGTCGCTCACCAGGTAGATGACGTTGAACATGTTGAAGGTCCACACCACCGACAGGATTACTGCCGGGACCAGCACCGGCTTCAGCAGCGGCAGGGTAATGGTGCGGAACTGAAACCAGCGCCCGGCGCCCTCCACCCGCGCGGCCTCGTACAGCTCTTTCGGAATCGACTGCAGACCACCGAGGATGACCACCATCATAAACGGGATACTGAGCCAGACATTGGTCACCAGGCCGGTAAAAAAACTGGCCCCGATGGAATCGAACCAGGCCACCGGCGCGAACCCGAGCACCTGCAAGCCCTGGTTGATCACCCCGAACTGCGGGTGGAACATGCCCTTCCACACCAGTGCGGTGATGTAGTTGGGAATTGCCCAGGGCAGGATCAGGATCAGGCGGAACCAGCCGCGACCGAAAATGGGCTTGTCCAGTGCCAGCGCCAGTACCATCGCCAGGCCCACCGCCAGGGTCACGTTGGATACCGTCCACAGGATGGTGATCAGCAGGGTCCAGTAGAAGTTGTCGAAATCGATACTGCGCTCGGCGCCCTCGCCCCGCCACAGGTGGAAGTCCCCCAGGATAGACAGGTAGTTATCCATCCCCACCCAGCGCGACCACAGCGGCATGTGTTCGTTGAATACGGTGGTGTCGGTAAACGACAGCAGCAGGCCGTACGCCAGCGGGAAAAACACCAGCAGGGTCATACCCAGCATGGCGGGGAGAATATACAGGTAGGCGGTGCGGTTGTGTCGCCAGCCCGCGGCAATGGCGCGGTGATAGCGTCGCCACAGGCAATAGGCGGCGATCACCAGCGCGAACGGCAGCAGCCACAGCCATACCGGCATGGCAACGGAACGGTCGCCGCGGTCGCGGGAGCGCTGCAAGCGCGCGAGATCCGCACCGATCTGCTGTTGCAGCTGGTGCAGCTCCGCATCCGGCGTTGCCGCCCCTTTCACCACTTTTTTCAGGCCGGTCTCCAGCGGCTTCCACACCAGGGTCATCGCCGGCAGGTTGGGGATCGGCACCGCCGTTTCCAGCTGCTGGCGAAACGCCATCGCTGTGTCGTCGGTGGCAACCCCGGGATGCTCGAAGGCGCTGACGTTGGCGGGCAACTGCCCCCCCTCGACCGCCATGGTCTCCGCCGCCTGGCGCGAGGTGAGAAATCCCATGAGGTCCACCGCGGCGGCGGGCTGCTTTGACCAGGGGGAGAGGAACAGCCCCTCGACCGCCGCCCACGGCGCCAGCGGCCGGCCGCTCTCGCTGTTTACCGGCAACGGCACCACCCGGTAATTCACATCCGCGGCGATCTCCCCCAGCATCCACGGGCCGCTGATCACCATCGCCGCGCGCTGCTGGTTGAACAGGCTGGTCACCAGGGTGCTGGAGGGCTCCTCCGGCAGAATGCGGTCCTGCCGCACCCAGCGCACCAGCATCTCGAGCGAACGGATATTCGCCTCGCTGTCCAGCGCCAGCTCCCCGCGCTCACTGAACGGCCCCGGGCCAAAGCTGTTCATCAGCGCACCGTGAAAGAAGGGCTCGGTATAGCTGTAGGCGAGACCAAAGCGACCGGCGTTACGCTCGGTGTGACGCCGGGCAACGGCCACCAGCTCATCGGTGGTGGCGGGCGCGCGGTCCACCAGATCGGTATTGATAATCAGCGCGGGACTTTTGAAATTGAACGGCAGGCCGTAGAGCCTGCCGTCGTATGTCATCGCATCCAGCAGGTTGGCGGGAAAGCGGGTGAGCAGGTCCTTACTGACCAGCTTGTCGATGGGGGCAACCGTATGACCGGCGCTGACCCAGCCCCCCAGGCGGTCGTGGGCAAACACAAACAGGTCCGGCCCCTGTCCCCGCGGTAGCGCGGCAGCGAGCTTGTCGGCATAGCCGCCAAAGGGCACCGCCAGCGGTTTGACCTGTACCGCGGACTGACGGCTGTTGTATTCGTCGATCAGCTGCTCGAAGGCCGCGCGCTCGGCGCCGCGATAGCCGTGCCAGAGACTGAGCACCTGTGGCCCGTCCGCCAGTACCGGCCACACCAGCAACCACAGCAGGCAGGCAATCCAGATGCGCCGCCCGCGGCTCACCGGGTGCGCTCCGCGGACGTCCTCGATTGCGCCTGCGGGCGGATACGCCGGCTAGTGCCGGCATCGAACAGGTAGACGGCGGCGGGATCGAACGCCAGCTCCAGAGAGTCGCCGGGAGTAAGCACCTGCATACCGGGCAGACGTGCAATCATCTTGCTGTCGCCGCCCCGCAGGTGCACTAGCAGTTCCGCCCCCAGGCTTTCCACCAGCTCGATGGTGCCGCGCACCTTGGGCCAGTGCGCAGGCACAGCGGCGGCGTGCTGCAGTTTTTCCGGGCGCAGCCCGAATACCAGCTCGGCCCCCAGGCCGCTGAGTCCGTCGTGGGGCAGGTTGATCAATTCGTTGAACAGGCCGGCGCCGGTATTCTGCACCGGCATCAGGTTCATCGGCGGCGAACCCATAAAGCCGGCGACGAAGGTATTTTGCGGATCGTTGTACAGCTCCAGCGGGGTACCCACCTGCATCAGCGCGCCTTTATTCAGGATCGCGATACGGGTGCCGAGGGTCATGGCCTCGACCTGGTCGTGGGTCACGTACACCGAAGTGGTGCCGAATTCCCGGTGCAGACGGCCGATATTGGCCCGCATCTGCACCCGCAGTTCGGCGTCGAGATTGGACAGGGGTTCATCGAACAGGAATACCTGCGGGTCCCGCACTATGGCGCGCCCCAGGGCCACCCGCTGGCACTGGCCGCCGGAAAGCTGGCCCGGCTTGCGCTGCAACAGGTCGGAAAGACCGAGGGTTTCCGCCGCTTCCCGCACCCGCCGCTCGATACCGAGCTTGGGCATATTGCGTACCCGCAGGCCAAAGGCCATGTTCTCGAACACGCTCATGTGCGGGTAGAGGGCATAGTTCTGGAACACCATGGCAATATCGCGATCCTTGGGCGGCAGGTCGTTGACCCTGTGGCCACCGATCAGCAACTCGCCCCCGGAAATCGATTCGAGCCCCGCGATCATGCGCAGGGTGGTGGATTTGCCACAGCCGGACGGGCCCACCAGCACCATGAACTCGCCGTCGCGGATGTGCAGGTCCAGCCCCGGAACCGTGGCCGGAGCGTCGCCATAGCGCTTGCTAACACCTTTGAATTCAATACTGGCCACAGGGGCAGGTCTCTCTCATCTGACGGGTTTGCGGGCACGGTTATTTTTTTATGGGCGAGATTTGCCAGCCCTTACAGTTTGCCCTAGCTGTGCGCCAGCCTCCTCCCCCTTCAGGGGGGAGGAGGATACTGCGAAAACGCAAACATTGAACAATAATTGAACAACCCTCTTTTTGCAAAAAGAACGCTTTCCCCACGGCCGCGGGGACACCCGCGCAGAATCTGCGCCCGCGCCCCCGGGTGGAATTGGGTATCATGGCGAACAAGCAATTTCCCAGAGGTCTGCCCTTGCTTCCCATGGTCCGCGCCAGTGCGCTCACCGGCTACAAAACCCTGCTCAGCAGTTTCGGCGTCGATGTCGGGGACCTGCTGCGGCGCCTGTCGCTGCCGGCGGATTACCTGGAGCGCCCGGACCTGATGATCCCCATGGAGACCAAGGTGGAGCTGCTGGAACTGGGGGCGCAACTGAGTGGCTGTGAGCATTTCGGGCTCAGGCTGGCGCAGCAACAGAACATTTCCGCCCTGGGCACCGTGGGACTGCTGCTGCAGCAGTGCGCAACCCTGGGTGATGCCCTGGAAACCGTGACTTCCGCCATCGGCCAGACTGCCCAGGGCCTGAAGGTCTGGGTGGAGGAGCGACAGGGAAAAGGGGAAGAGCGCGACCTGGTTTGCCTCTGCTCCCAATACGAGTTTGACGGCCCCTCAGCCCACTCGCGCCAGCACAGCGACAACCTGGTGGCGGGCGGGGTCAACATGATCCGCTTTCTGCTGGCGGAGCCGCTGCAGCTGGAAGCGGTTTATCTCTGCGGCCCGGCACCTGCCACTACCGCTGCCACAGCAGCCTATCGCGAGCTGTTCCGGTGCCCGGTGCATTTTGACCAGGAATTTAACGGCATCGCCTTCTCCCGCGATCTGCTGGCGCGCCCCGTTGCCGGCGCCAGCCCGGCAATGCGCGGCCTGATCGACAATTTCCTGAAGAAAAAACAGCTGGACGGTTTCCAGGAGCAACTGCTGTGGACCATCACTAACCTGCTGCCGCGGGGGCCGGTTACCCTGGAGAAGGTGGCCGACAGCGTGAATATGGCACCGCGCACGCTGCAGCTGCGCCTCAGCCAGCAGGGCACCAGTTTCCAGCAGCTGCTGGATCGCACCCGGGTTGAACAGGTGTGTACCTACCTGCTGGAGGGCAATCTTTCGCTCACCGAGATCGCAGAACTGGTGGGCTACAGCCAGCTGAGCGCGCTCACCCGCGCCTTCAAGCGCATTATGGGGGCGAGCCCCAGGGCCTGGTTGCGCCAGCACCCGGGCTAAGGCACCCGGAACAAGGCCGCCCTATGGCGCAGCGGCTTGCGCCATCTGTCAAATTCGTGACGCAATCGGTCAATTCCCACTGCCCCAAAAGCCCTATTCTGGGTACAACTTGAAGTACCCGATTCCATTCAGCGGAGCCTCCGATGAACACCCAGACCCTCACCCCCGACAACGCCCAAGCCGCAATGCTGGAAGACCTGCTGACACAGCAACGCAGGGCCTACCTCGCCAACCCCAAGCCCGACTACCCGCAGCGGGTAAAGGACCTCAAGGCACTGGCACAGATGATCCGCGACCACCAGGATGACATTGTGCGGGCGGTCAGCAAGGACTATGGCAACCGCTCGCACCACGAGACACTGTTCGCGGAGATTTTCCCGGCGCTGGATGGCGTCAAGGACACCATCAAACGCCTGAAGAAGTGGATGAAACCCCAGCGCCGCCACGTGGACTTCACCGCCTTCCCCACCTCCTCCAGCAAGGTCATTCCACAGCCACTGGGCGTGATTGGCGTGATCGTGCCGTGGAACTTCCCGGTAAACCTGTCGTTTGGCCCGCTGATCAATATCTTCGCCGCCGGCAACCGCGCGATGGTGAAAATGTCGGAGAACTCCGGCCATCTTGCGCAGCTGCTGAAACGCATCAGCGGCGATTATTTCCCGGAAGACAAACTGGTATTTATGGAGGGTGCCGGCGGTATGGGCCAGGCATTCTCCAAGCTGAAGTTCGACCACCTCATTTTCACCGGCTCCGGTGAAACCGGGCGCAAGGTGATGGCCTCTGCCGCATCCAACCTCACCCCGGTGACCCTGGAACTGGGCGGCAAGTCACCGGCCATCGTTGGCCCCGACTTCGATCTGGATCTCGCCTGTGAGCGGGTACTGTTCTGGAAGCTGTTCAACGCCGGCCAGATCTGTACCACGGTGGATTACCTGATGCTGCCGGAAGGCAAAGTGGATGCCTTTGTGGAGAAGGCCAAGCAGGTATTCAAGAAGCGCTACCCGGATATTCAGGCCGGCGACTACACCTCGGTGATTGATGACAGCAGCTATCGCCGCCTGTGGAAAACGCTGGACGATGCGGTACACAAGGGCGCTACGGCGATCAACCTGACCGGGGAAGAGATCGATCGCGACGACCCGCTGCGCAAGTTCCCGCCACATATCCTGATCAATGTGAATGAGGACATGGACGTGATGCAGCGGGAAATTTTTGGTCCGCTGTTACCGGTAAAAACCTACCGGAATCGCGAGGAAGTGGCCGAGTACATCAACCGCGGCGACCGCCCCCTGGCCATTTATCCGTTCACCAATGACAAATCCCTGCGGGATTACTACATCGACCACGTGATGTCAGGCGGCGTCAGCGTGAATAACGCGGTGCTGCATGTGGGCCAGCACGATATTCCCTTTGGTGGCGTCGGTGAAAGCGGTATGGGTCACTATCACGGCTACGAGGGGTTCCTCACCTTTTCCAAGTTGCGCCCGGTGTTTTACCAGGGGCCGCTGGACCCGCTGAAACTACTGATGCCGCCCTACGGCAATCTGGCGGACAAGATGATGAAGTTAATGCTTCGTTTGACGAAGTAACACGAGGAACTAATTACAGCGGTTTCACTAAGCAAGCCCGGTGGCAGAAAAGCGCTGGGCACCTGTTTTCGAAACCGCTGTGGATACATCCCTGTACGCTGCGTCGGCGACATCCCTGTCGCCGACGCTTTCGAAAACAGGTGCCCAGCACTTTTCCTTCGCAATTGGCCAACACCCCTCAACTAGAAACATAATTGCGATCAAAGTGTAATTTTTGGTAGGGTCATTCCAGAGCACTGCCAGTCTGGCGCTCTTTTTTTCCTGGACTCTTTATCGCAAAGAGATTCCAGTCCAATCGCGACGACGCAACATCATCGCGCATCCCGGGCAACGACGCCCGCTATCAAATCGCGCAATCCACCTCGGATCTTGTAAACAAATCAGAGGTGCACAGGGAAAACGCGCGATCACAAGGAGAACAACATGACTGCACCACTTGGCAGCAACCTTCACCATTCTGACGCACAGCAACCGCAACCACCACTGACGGCACCCAGGCTACTGGCCAGCGCGATCGCACTTGCCTGCTCTGTCGGCACAAGCACCGCACTCGCGCAACAATCCGTACTTGAGGAAGTCACCGTTACCGCGCAGAAGCGCGAGCAGTCCCTGCAGGACGTCTCCGTCGCAGTGAGTGCTTTCTCCGGCGATGCCATCGATAAAATGGGCTTTGAGGAGGGGCTGGATATCACCCAGCAGGTGCCGAACATGAACTTCTTCGCCATCTTCGGCGAAGCCTCCAGCCCGTCGGTGAGCCTTCGTGGTATCAGTCTGGTGAATTTCTCCGATTCCTGGGAGTCCCCGGTCTCCATTTACGTGGACGATGTCTATCGCGGCAACCCCGCTGGCTCGGCCATTCAATTATTTGACCTGGAGCGGGTGGAAGTCCTGCGCGGGCCCCAGGGCACTCTTTACGGTCGCAACACTACCGGCGGCCTGGTGCACTACGTCTCGCGCAAGCCCACCGAGAACCTTGAAGCAACCGCGAGTGCCAGCTACGGCACCTACGCCGAGCGCATTATCGAGGGCACCGTTAGCGGGCCACTGTCCGACAATATGCGCGGGCGCATGGCGATCAAGAGCACCCGGAATGACGGCTGGCAGACCAACACCGTCACCGGTGAAAAGCTCAACGATACCGACAGCTTCGGCTACCGCAGCCAGCTGGAGATCGACCTCGCCGACAATGCGGGACTGCTGCTCAACGTGCACGGCAGCAGCGCCGACCAGCAGTCGGTGGGTTTTGCCCATATGGGCTACCTGGAAACCGCGGACGAAGACGCCGCGACCTGTTCCATCGGCGCCATCCAGAGCGGCGCTTGTACCAGTGCCACCTTTGGCATGACCGGAGCGGAAGCCGTCGGTGGCAAATTTGACCCCGAACATGTCGCCACCGGCGCAGCCAACGGCCTCGGTACCGAGATCGACACCTTTGGCACTTCCGCTACCCTGAACTGGGATTTCGAGAATTTTTCTCTAACTTCCATCACCGCCTATGAAGAACTGGATAAATTCCTGCAGGACGATGGTGACGGAACCTCGGTGATTTATTTTGATGAACAGTACGCTGTAGACGCGGAGCAATACACCCAGGAGGTACGCCTGAACGGCAGTACCGACAACAGCAACTGGGTAACCGGCTTCTATTACTACAAAGATGATCGCGGGCTGGTGACCGAAGCACCCACCACCGCGGACTGGGCGGCACAGGGCCTGTGGCACCGCGAAATCGTCACCCTCGATACCGAATCCTGGGCACTGTTCGGCCAGCTGGAATACGACCTGACGTCCACGCTGACACTGGTCAGTGGCCTGCGCTATACCAAAGAGAAAAGGAACTTCACCCAGGATGCCGGCCCGAGCTTTTACGATGAAATTGATACGACTGACGACCTGAGCGATAACGCCACCACCGGCCGTATCGGCCTCGATTGGCGTCCTGTCGCTGGAACGCTGGCCTACGCCAGTTATTCGACGGGTTTCAAGAGTGGCGGTTTCTCCGGCAGTTACAACGCTTCCCTGCAGGCCACCAGCCCGGTGGGCGCGGAAAATATCGATAACTTCGAGCTGGGTCTGAAAACCACGCTCGCGGAAGTGTATCGACTGAACGCCGCCGCCTTCCATTACACCGTGAAGGATTACCAGGCCCAGGTATTCCTCACCGTGGCCGATGGCAGCGTGATTACCAATGCCGGCGACGTCACCGGCACCGGTGCCGAAATTGAACTCACAGCCCCGGTTAGCGACAACTTCGAGGTGATCGCCGGTGCCGGCTGGCTGGATACCGAGTTCGACTCGGACCAGCTCTTTTTCGTCGCCGGTGATGCCTACACCCTCGACGGCAACGAACTGCCTTCGGCCCCCGGCTTCACCTACAACCTGATGGCCCGCTATTACATGAGCCTGGGCGGCAACGGCGAACTGGTATTCCAGGCGGATTACGCCTGGCAGGACGATCACTTCCTGCAGATCGAAAACGATCCCTATTCGAAGCACGACGCTTACGGCCTCGCCAACGCCAAGGTCAGCTGGCACTCGCCTTCAGACACCTACAGCGTCGAGGCGTTCGCCAGAAACCTGACCAACGAGGAATATTTCACTTACCAGAATACGCTAGGCTCGGACTGGGGCTATGGCGTGTGGGGACAACCGCGCACTGCGGGTATGCGGTTTAACTGGAAAATGTAAGTCAGACATAAATGAGTGCAGCGCCAGTCGGCGCTGCACTTGCTACCAGGAGTACCACTACCACTCGATCCCCTTGCGCGCAGAAACGCCATTTTCAAAAGCATGTTTCTGCGATTTCATCTCGGTCACCGTATCCGCAATATCCAGCAGATATTGTTTCGCGCCGCGACCGGTGATGATTGCGCTCTGCCCTTCGGGGCGATTACCAATAGCTTCCAGCACTTCCGCTTTATCCAGCCACTTGTAATTCAGCGCATAGGTCAGCTCGTCCATCACCACCAGGTAGACACTGTCATCGGCCAGGGCAGCTTTCAGCTTTTGCCACAGCGCCAGGGCGGCGGCTTTATCGGCCTCGAAATCCTGGGTCTCCCAAGTGAAGTCGGTGCCCATTTCGTGCCATTGCAGCGGATAGCGATCCTGGGGCAGTGCGCTCAGCAGATTCTTTTCGCCGCACTCCCACACGCCCTTGATAAATTGCCCGACCACTACTTTATAACCGTACCCCAGTGCCCGGGTAACCGTGCCGACCGCAGCGGTGGTCTTTCCCTTACCGTCACCGGTATAGACGATCACGATCCCACGCTCTTGCAGCGCCCTGGCGACACCGGCATCGACAATGTCCTTGCGCGCCTGCATACGTTTCTTGTGGCGCTGCTGCTTACTGTTTTCGGATTCAGACATGAACGGACTTCTTGAATTGGATTAGAGGCAGGATAACAAGAATCAAAGCAAAAAAGTCGCAGAGCGAAAGCCCGCCGTCGGCCCGCTGCGGAACGATTGCCGGCAGGTTGTGGAGCATCGGGCCGACGGCGGGCGCCCATGGGTAAAAAAGAGCGGAGGCCATGCGGGCAAGTTCACCCGCACAGCCCCTCCCCCATCAGTTCAGGGAAAGCTTCACCCCCGCATACACCGCGGCGCCAGCGGTATAAAAACCCGCAACCTCCCGGTAATCCTCGTCGAGCAGATTCTCCCCCCGCAGGGTAAAGGCAACGCGCTCGGAGAAGTCGTACACCGCATTCAGGTCCACCCGGTCGTAAGCACCCAACTCCTGCGCCGGATCCGCCCAGCTAACCGCAGGGCTCAGGCGGTCCGCCACCCGGCGCCAGTTGCCCGAGACGGTCAGGCGATCCCCCAGTAGACTGTAACTCGCCCCCACGTTGTACACCTGCTGGGGCACGTTCAGACGCTGTTCGCCCTCGGCGTCTTCGCTGTCGAGCCAGGTACCGTTGCTATACCAGCTGCCGGATTCTCCCAGCCCCCCGGAGAAGGAAAGCTCAAAACCTTGCGAGCGGCTGTCACCGTTGTCCTGTGCATAGGCGCCCCAGCCTGATCCCAACGTGCTATCGAAAATAATTGCATCGGTGACGGTCTGGCGGAATGCGACCAGCTCGGCTTTCACGGACTGCGCATACGCGTATTCGAGGCCGAGTTCATAACCGCGACTCTGCTCCGGGCCAACGGGTGCGACCCCCTCCACCAGGTTGTAAGAAACTTCATAGGGGCTGGGGGCGCGGAAGCCGGTACTGGCACTGGCGCGGTATTTGAGCTGGTGGTTTTCACCAACCAGTTGCGGCACCGCAACAGAGAAGCGCCAGCTGTTGTGATCCTCGTTGTCCAAACGGTCGTGACGGAAACCGGCGCTGTAGTAAATTGCCTCGGCCAGGTCACCGCGCCACTCGCCGAAAACGCCAGTAATGTCGATGGTTTCGCTGGCACCGGCGGAGTCGTATTCCTGGCGGTCCAGATCTGCGCCCCAGGAAAATTCTCCTGCGCCCAGTCTGGCATTGGCGAAGTAATTCAGCTCGTCAATCGCGCCTTCAACGGCGTAACTGCTGGCACCGTCGGAAAGACTGTCGCGCTCCAGCTGCTGGCGGGAAGCCGTCAATCGGTGGGAAGCTGCCCCGGTCAACAGGCTGGCGCCCAACTGGTAACTGGTCTGGGTGTACAGATCTTCGCAGTTATTGGTGGTCAGCCATCCCGCATAACAACCATCGAATTCCGTTTCGGCGTCGATCTGGCGGAGCTGGCCATCGAGAGAGAAACTGTCGCTGAAGGCGTAGCCGAGGCGCGCACTGGCGGACTGATTCTGGTAACCGTCGCGCTCACCGCTAAGGTCATTCTCGCGCGTGTTGAATCCATCACTTTCCAGCTGGCTGAAATTGACTGCGTAATTCCAGCCATCCCGCTTGCCGCGGGCGGCCAGTTGCGTGCGCGCAGTATCGTAGCGCCCGCCTTCGGCCGACAGGCGTAATTCCAGTGGTTCCGCTGCACGCTTGGTAATGATATTGATCACACCGCCAGCACCGGCGCCATACATCATTCCCTGCGGGCCGCGCAGCACCTCGATACGCTCCACATCACCGGCCTGCAGATGCTGGAACTGGGTGGTGACCTGGGTATTGGTCGGGTCCGCGACATTTACGCCATCGAGCAGAACCAGGGTGCGGGAACCGGATTCGCCGCGCACATAGACATTGCTGACCTTGCCCAGGCCGCCGTTGTTGCTGACGGAGATGCCGGGCAGGGTTTTGACCACGTCCAGCAGGGTGCTGTAACCGAGTTTTTCAATGTCTGCCGCGGTGAGCACCGACACAGAGACACCGGTCTGCGCGCGCGGGATTTCCACCCGGCTGGCGGTAACGGTGATCTGTTCCAGGTTAGTGTCTTCAGCCAGAACGGGCTGGACGGCGAGCGCTATGGCGCTGGCCAGGCTGGAGAAAAGGAATTTATACATGTGAGCCCCAATCAGAAAAATGGTCGATTGAGGGAGGGGAATACAAGGGCGAGAAACAAGACCGGCGAGCCTTCAGCAAACAACAAGAGCCCAAACCGCAAACAAGCCCAGACAAAGCCCTCCGCTTTATCGTTAGTGGTTTGCTCTAGGCCGGTATCGGGCTTAGCGTTCTCTACAAAGTACAGAATACGCATCACCGTTGCGGGGGCAGCGCCGGAATTAGCCTGTTATTGTGAACACGCTTGCACCGGACTTCCCGTTTACCCCAGCCAAGTCGGACGCTTGTGACGTTCTTGACTGCTGGGCACCTGAAGCGGGGGGAATTATAGCGGAATGCGCTGCGGAGCTACAGCAGGTCGCCGGTGACGAACTCGGGGCGGCCCTCCCGCCAGCGCAGTTCGCTGCGAACACCGTAAACATCCCCGATCTGCCCCTGGGTCAGCACATCTTCCGGAGTACCCTGGGCGCGCAGGCGACCGTTCTGCAGCAACAGGATGCGATCACAGTAGCGCGCAGCCAGCGGGAGGTCGTGCAGGGCGAGTATGACCGTTTTCCCTGCATCCGCCTGCGCGCGAAAAGTCTGCATCAATTGCAGCTGGTGGCGGATATCCAGCGCGGTACCGGGCTCGTCCGCGATCAGGATTGGCGCATCGCCAACCAACAGCCGCGCCAGCTGTACCCGGCGCAATTCACCGCCGGAGAGCTCGGTCACCGGACGCCGCGCCAGCTGTACTGCGTCTACCTGCTGCAGGGCCGCCAGTACTCTTTGCGCCCTGTCGGTGACGCGCCCCCAAGGCAGCAATCCCAGCGCTACCAGATCTTCCGCGGCCATACTCCAGGCCGGATACTCGGATTGTGGCAGGTAGGCACTGTGGCAGGCGCGCCGTGTCGCGGGAAGTGCCGACACGTCACAATCGCCGATAAACACATTGCCTGTGGATGGCGCCAGCACGCTGGCGAGGCAGGCCAGCAGCGAGCTTTTGCCGGCGCCGTTGGGACCGATGACCGCGGTCAGTTCGCCGGGATTGAACCGCGCACTAATATTTTCCAGCACCACTCGTTCACCGCGCTGCAGGGTGAGCTGTTTACAGGAAATCGACTCCGTCTTGATCGCGCTCACAATGCCATCCCCCGCCGCGCACTCACGATCAACCAGAAGAAAAATGGCGCCCCGATAAAGGCGGTGACTGCACCGATACGCAGCTCCTGGGTGCCCACCACATTCAACACCAGCACATCCGCCAGCGACAACAACAGCGCACCGGCAAGGGCACTGGCCCACAGCAGGCGGCCGGGATCCTGGCCAACCAGTGGCCGCATCAAATGCGGCACCACCAGCCCGACAAAGCCAATGGTCCCCGCAACCGCCACCGAGCCACCCACGGCAAAGGCGATGCCGAACAGTACCAGCAGCGGATAGCGGCGACCGCCAAACCCCAGTGACACGGCAGTTTCTTCACCGAGGGAAAGGCTGCGCAGGTAATTGCGGGAAAAATACAACAGCAACGCGCCGATCAGGATAAATGGCAGTGCCAGCAGCAACTGGTCCCAGCCGCGGTTGGCAAAAGAGCCCAGCATCCAGAACACGATTTCCTGCATCGCAAACATGCTGGGAGCGTAGTTGAGTGCCAGCGCCATCAGCGCCGACAGAAAGGCATTGATCGCCACCCCGGCCAGTACCAGCCGGCTGGCACTGGCGCCACGACCCGCCAGCAGCCACACACAACTGACCGCCAGCAGCGCACCGGCAATGGCGAGCACCGGCAGCAGCCAGCCGGACTGCCAGGCGAGGCCGTAGTACAGCAGCAAGATCGCCGCGAGCGCGGCGCCACTGCTCACCCCCAACAGTGCGGGCTCCGCCAGCGGATTGCGCAACATGCCCTGCATCGCGGCACCACCGATGCCCAGTGCCGCGCCCACCAGCATGGCGAGTAGGGCCCGCGGCATGCGCAGTTGCCACAGGATGACCGCATCGCTGCTGTCACTGTGCCACCCCTGCAGTAGCGCCGGCACTATGTTTACGGATACCGGTCCGCTCATCAGCGCCAGCATCAATGCCACCGGCAGCGCCGCCAGCAACAGCCAGAGTATTCCTTTATCCCGCGTCGACAATTGCCTGTCTCTTGTAGATTAATTGCTGCAAAACTTCCGCCGCCGCCAGCGCCGGACAAAAGCCCAGTTCCTGCGGCAGGCGGTAAACACGGCCGCTGTGCAAATAGCGACGCAAAACCGGATGGCGCTCGGCCAGGTGGGCAATGGCAAATTCCTGCTCGCCGCCGTAAAACACCAGCAGGTCGGGCTCCGCCGCAATGACCTGCTCCAGACTGACGCGAGCGAGTTGTTTGACGCCCTGCTCTGCGGCGAGGTTGCGAAAGCCGGCGCGGCTCAGCAACTGGTGCTCCAGCATGCCGCTGCCATAGGTAATGTTATTGGCCGAAAGAATCAGCGCGGAAGGCGTTGCCGGCTTCGTTTTTTCCGTTTTGTCCGCGTCACTTTCCGCCAGCAGGCGATTTAACTTTTCCTGCTGCTGACGCAGGCCGGGCAGCGGTCCCAGGGTGTCTACCAGTGACTCCAGCTGTGCCTGCAGTTGCTCCAGGCTGTAGGCATCGGGAATCCGCACCACCCGGTAACCCAACTGTTCCAGCCGGGAGGCGGCGCGCTGCGCACCGTATTCCCCGGTAAGCACCAGGTCCGGCTGCAGCGGTAACAATTCTTCCGCCTGTGCGCGATTCAGGTAGACGTGCTCCGGTACCGGTGCACTGCGGTACTGATCCTGCGCAGACAACCAGGTGATGGAGACAATGTGTTGCGGCGCCGCCCACTGCAATAAAACCTGGTCCAGACACAGGTTCAGCGAGGCAATCCGGCTCTGGGAAAAACCGGTCGCCGGTAACAGCAGCAACAGCGTCAGAAATATGCGGTTCACAATTTCCCTATCATGTCCTTACCCGTGGCATCCGGATGCAACCGCGTAGAAACAGGTTGGCCCCGCAGGCAAACCTCCCGTCACCGGGTGGTTCAGCTCATGTCGATGGCAGCCAGCGCTTCCGCCAGCGTTTTTACCGCCACCACTTCCATGCCCTCGATATCGTTTTTCAGGCGGTTGCCCGCGGGCACTATCGCCTTGCGGAAGCCGTGCTTGGCGGCCTCGCGCAGACGCTCCTGACCGGATGGCACTGGACGAATCTCCCCGGCCAGTCCGACCTCGCCGAACACCACCATATCCCTCGCCAGCGGCCGGTTGCGGAAACTGGAAACCACCGCCAGCAGCAGTGTCAGGTCGGCACTGGTTTCCATCACCCGCACGCCGCCGACCACATTGATAAATACATCCTGGTCGCCCACCAGCACGCCGCCGTGGCGGTGCAGCACCGCGAGGAGCATATTCAACCGGTTCTGATCGAGACCCACCGCCACCCGGCGGGGATTGCCCAGACTGCTGT
>NZ_CAJXKH010000088.1 GCF_913055755.1 uncultured Microbulbifer sp. | reverse complement strand
CTCTGCACGGCTTCGAGCCCTATCAGGAACAGAAGGGCGAGGAGTACATGAATGAGAAGCAGCAGGAGCATTTCCGCAAGCTGCTGCTGGCCTGGAAGGCCGAATTGATGGCAGAGGTGGATCGCACCGTAACCCACATGAAGGACGAGGCAGCCAACTTCCCTGATCCGGCCGACCGCGCCAGCCAGGAAGAAGAGTTCAGCCTGGAACTGCGCACCCGCGACCGGGAACGGAAGCTGATCAAAAAGATTGATGCCACAATCGAACTGATTGACCAGGACGATTACGGCTTCTGCGAAGCCTGTGGCGTCGAAATCGGCATCCGCCGCCTGGAAGCCCGTCCTACCGCAACCCTGTGCGTGGACTGCAAGACCCTGGCGGAAATCAAGGAAAAGCAGATCTCCGGGTAAAGTCGCGCGCATGGCGAGCATTGCTCGCTGCACGACTTTACGCCCGGCCAAGGATGGCCGGGCCGGGCTAGGCTCCAGGGACGACTGCTTGTGACAACCCTATCGCGCGCAGCTTGATTGGCGTTTTTTTTAAACGCTCCCCAGATCTCACGCTACCAGCCCGTAAACACCTTGCTCCAATCTCCCTTGATCAACGCCCCCAGCTATATCGGGCGCTTCGCCCCCTCCCCCACAGGTCCACTGCATTTCGGCTCCCTGGTCTGTGCCGTCGGCAGCTACCTCGATGCCGTTGCCCACGGCGGCCACTGGCTGGTGCGCATGGAAGACCTGGATCCGCCGCGGGAAATGCCCGGCGCCGCTGAACGCATCCTGCACGCCCTCGACACCCACGGCCTGCACAGCCACACCCCGGTAGCCTGGCAAAGCCGGCGCCAGCAACTCTACGCCGATGCCCTGGACCAGCTTGCCGAGGCAGACCTCATCTACCCCTGCCAGTGTACCCGCGACCAGATCCGCAAAGCCGGCGGCCACCGCCGCAGCGATTGCCAACAGAACACCGAAGGCAACAGCGCACTGCGCTTTTGTTGCGAGGGCGCAATCGAATCCTTCGAGGATATCTGGCAGGGCAGCCAGCGCCAGGACATTCGCGAAGATCCCATCCTCAAACGCCGCGACGGCCTGTTCGCCTACCAATTGGCCGTAGTGGTGGACGATATCGCCCAAGGTGTAACCCACGTGGTGCGCGGTGCGGACCTGCTGGACTGCACCGGCGTGCAGATGCAGCTGTTCCGCGCACTGGGCGCCACACCCCCACAATTCGGCCACCTGCCACTGGTGATGAACGAGGGCGGCCAGAAGCTCAGCAAACAAAATCACGCCACACCGCTGGACGACCAGCACCCGTCGGAAAACCTGGTACAGGCCCTGGGCTTTCTCGGTTTCCACTGCCCGCAATCCCTGCACACCGAATCCCCACACGGGATCCTGTCGTGGGCCAGCGCCCGCTGGCAGCGGCACCAGGTAGACCTGCGCAACCGTTTGCTGTCCAAGTGATTCAATCAATGGCGGGCTCCCCGCGAAGGTGCTGATGCCGGGTACTCCCTTGTGAGACCTTCACTGCCATGGATGGCGGTGCAGAGCCCCCAGGGATGGGTACACGGCGTGTCTCACAAGGGAGTACCCGGTAGCAGCACCGCCACCGCACTCGCTGGAAAAGTATTCTCGCCGCACCAGCAATTGATCTAAAACCCGCCCGCCATTACCATTTTCCGCCATTCATTTTTTCCGATTCACTCCTGCCACAGGACTGCCCTACAGGACCCTATGAGCAACCGCACCCTGTTAATCCTGCTGGCACTGGTGGGCTACGTCTTCAGCCCCACCGTGTTCACCTGGATGATCAACCCCACCGGCGCCTGGTACCGGCCCTTCATCCTGTGGTTTGTCCTCATCCTGCTGGCCATTTTCATCCAGACGAGGCGCAAGCCAGATGACCTTTGAGATCGTCAACATTGCGCTGATCGGCGTCGTCTACATCGCCGCTCTGTTTTTCGTCGCCTTCGCCACCTCCAAAGGCTGGATGTCCAGCAACTGGGTGCGCCACCCCTTCTTCTACGTACTGTCACTGGGCGTCTCCCTCAGCGCCTGGACCTACTACGGCATCATCGACCTCGCCTGGCAACACGGCTACGGCGTACTCGCCTACTACCTCGGCACCGGCGCCATGTTCCTGTTCGCCCCCGTGGCCCTCGAACCCCTCGCCCGTCTGGCGCAGCGCTACCAGCTCACCTCCCCCGCAGACCTGCTGGTGTTCCGCTACCACAGCCGTGAGGCCGGCACCCTCGCCACCCTGTTTATGCTGCTGGGCCTGCTGCCGCTGATCGCCCTGCAGATCCAGGCCGTGGCGGAAACCCTGGCACTGCTGTCGCGGGACAATGTCGCCGCGCTGGCGTTGCCGGATACCGGCGTCACCAGCAAAGACCTGATCGCATTTTTCTACTGCGTACTGCTGGCCCTGTTCACCAGCACCTACGGCGCCTCACGCAAACGTCGCGCAGGTCTTGCCAGCGCCATGGCGCTGGAGTCCATGGTCAAACTGGTGGCACTGCTGGCAGTGGGCCTCTACGCCGTATTCGGCGTCTTCGGCGGGCTGGGCGGCCTGGACGACTGGCTGGCGCAAAACGGCGATATGCAACAACTGCTGTATTCCCCCATCAAACAGGGCTCCTCCCATACCCTGCTGATGGTTTTCATCGCCACCGCCGTGGCCATGCCGCATATCTTTTACCTGAGTATTGCCGAGCGCCCGGCCGCCCAGACCCTGCGTATCGCCAGCTGGGGCTTCCCGCTATTTCTGCTGCTGATGGCCCTGCCGATCTTCCCGATCATGTGGGCAGGCTTCGCCCTCGATGTGGCGGAACCGGTGCAGTACTTCACCCTCGCGGTACCCCGCGCCAGCGGCTCCGCCCTGCTGACCATTTTTGCCTTTGTCGGCGGTCTGTCGGCGGCCACCGGCGCCCTGATCATGATTACCCTGGCACTGTCCACCATGGTGATGAACCACTGGCTGCTGCCCGGCACCCGCTGGCAGTCGGACGACAACATGTACCGGCAACTGCTGTGGCTGCGCCGCGCGCTGGTGGCGGCCCTGTTCCTCGCCGGTTTCGCGTTTTACCTGCTGCTGAACAATCGCCTGTCACTGTCCGACCTGGCGATCATCGCGTTTATCGCGTCCCTGCAGTTCCTGCCCGGCATATTCGCCGTGATTCACTGGCCCCAGGGCAACCGCCGCGGATTTATCGCCGGCCTGCTCGCCGGCATGCTGGTGTGGGCCGCAGGCCTGCTGGTACCCGCGGTGGTGGGCAACAGCGGGTTTGGCATTCCCGGGACCGACCTGCAGATACCGCTGGGGATGGAGATCTGGCCCCAGATCACTACCCTGTCCCTGTCGGTAAACGCCCTGCTGTTTATCCTGCTGTCGATATTTACCCGGACCTCCAGCCTCGAGCGCTACGCCGCGGACCTGTGCAATGACGACTCCATCAGCCAGGCTCTGCGCCTGGAGCTGGATGTGCAATCTGCCGGCGAATTCCGCCTGCGCCTGTCCGAGAGCCTGGGCGCCGCTACCGCCAGCCAGGAAGTGAGCCGCGCCCTGCGCCAGCTGAACCTGCAGGAAGATGAGCGCCGCCCCTACGCCCTGCGCCAGCTGCGCGATCGCCTGGAGGCCAACCTTTCGGGGCTGCTGGGACGGGTACTGGCGGGCCAGATCCTCGACCGCCACCTGCCCTTTGTCACCAGTGACCAGCCGGCGAACAAGGACATCAACCTGATCGAAACCCGCCTCAGCCGCTACAAGAACCAGCTCACCGGACTCGCCGCGGAACTGAACAACCTGCGCCTGTATCACCGCCAGATGCTGGAAGAGTTGCCGATGGCGGCCTGCTCCCTGGGGCGCGACGGGGAAATCCTGCTGTGGAACTACGCCATGGCGGATCTTTCCGGTGTCAGCGCCAGCGAGGTGATCGGCTCCAAGCTCGACTACCTGCCGGCCCCCTGGTGCGACCTGCTGGCGGAATTTGTCCTGTCTGAAGATGGCAGTCGCTTCAAGCAACAGGTGGAAATCAGCGGCAACAGCCACTGGCTCAACCTGCACAAGACCCGCCTGAAACAGGGCCGCAGCAGCAAGTCGAAAGACGGCGCCAGGGACAGCCGCGGCGATGGCCAGATGCTGCTGGTGGAAGACATTACCGAGACCCAGGTACTGGAACAGGAACTGATGCACAGTGAGCGGCTGGCATCTGTTGGCCGTCTCGCCGCCGGCGTCGCCCACGAGGTAGGCAACCCGGTAACCGGCATCGCCTGTCTGGCGCAGAACCTGCAATTCGAATCCGACAACCCGGAAGTACTGGAAACCGCGGAACAGATCCTGAGCCAGACCGAGCGCATCAGCCGGATTGTGCACTCGCTGGTGAGCTTTTCTCACAGCGGCAACCAGCAGGAGAGTATCAAGGCGCCGGTCGACCTCAATGCCTGTGTCGAGGAGGCGGTGCAGCTGCTGTCGCTGCAGCGGGACAAGACCCAGGTCACCTTCGAAAACCGGGTGCCCAGGGATCTGGTGGCTCTCGGCGACAACCAGCGCCTGATCCAGGTGTTCATCAACCTGTTGAGCAACGCCCGCGACGCGAGCCCGGATGGCGGCAATATTGAAATTGACGGCTACCTGCGGGCCGGCCTCGCCTGCGTATCGGTGACCGATAACGGCCCGGGCATCTCCGCCGCCCATCGCGAGCGGATTCTGGAGCCATTTTTTACCACCAAGGAACCGGGAGAAGGCACCGGCCTCGGCCTCGCCATGGTATACAGCATCGTCGAGGAACACGGTGGACAACTGGAACTGATCAGTCCGGCCCACCCGGAAACCGGCCGCGGCGCGCGCTTTATCGTGCAGTTACCGCTGGTGAAATAGGTGTCTCTAATAGTACAAAAATGACTCTTTTGTTACTCACAGACATCAAAATTTGTATGTTTTTCGAACAAAACTCTCGTTTTGGGTTGCAACGAAACGCTCCACAGGTAAAACTGTGCTCCCACTGAACATTTTGTAACCAGGCGTAACACATGAGCCACATCCTGATCGTAGAAGATGAAGCCATTATCCGCACCGCCCTGCGCAAGCTGCTGGAGCGGCACCGTTACAAAGTCAGTGAAGCCGGCTCCGTGCGCGAAGCCACCACCAAGTACCGCATTACCGACGTCGACCTGATCATCTCCGACCTGCGCCTCCCCGGCGCCCCGGGCACCGACCTGCTGAAGCTGGCAGGCGACGTACCGGTACTGATCATGACCAGTTATGCCAGCCTGCGCTCGGCGGTGGACTCCATGCGCATGGGCGCCGCCGACTACATCGCCAAGCCCTTTGACCACGACGAGATGCTGGCCACGGTGCGCCGGGTCATCGGCAAGGCCGAACAGAGCCGCGCCGCCAGCCCCGCTGCCGACAAGACCCCGGGCCGCGCCATTGCCGGGATGATCGGTGACAGCCCGGTCATGCGCACCCTCTACAACCGTATCCACAAGGTCGCCCCCACCGACGCCACCGTGCTGGTACACGGGGAAACCGGTACCGGTAAGGAGCTGGTGGCCCGGGCCATTCACGAGGAGAGCCGCCGCGCAGACAAACCGCTGATCTCGGTGAACTGCGCAGCCATTCCCGAAACCCTGATCGAGGCTGAACTGTTTGGTCACGAAAAAGGTGCCTTTACCGGCGCACAGACCGCCCGCGAAGGCCTGGTAGCCGCCGCCGATGGTGGCACCCTGTTCCTGGATGAGATTGGCGAGCTGCCCCTGGAGGCCCAGGCCCGACTGCTGCGCGTACTGCAGGAAGGCGAGGTCCGCCCCATCGGCGCCATCGAATCCCGCAAGGTGAACGTACGGCTGGTGGCAGCCACCCATCGCAACCTGCGCCAGCTGGCGGCCGAGCGCAAATTCCGCGAAGACCTTTATTACCGGATCAATGTGGTCCAGATGACCCTGCCCCCGCTGCGCGAGCGCGGCAAGGACGTACTGTCCATCGCCGAGAGCCTGCTGGAGAAATTCTGTGCAAAAATCAACCGCTCGACACTGAAACTGTCACCGGAGGCGGTCCAGGCTGTTACCACCTACACATGGCCGGGTAACGTGCGCGAACTGGAAAATGCGATTCAGCGGGCGGTCATCCTTACCGAAGACCAGAGCGAGATTGACCACCGCACCCTGGATATCGATCTGGACCTGGTGCCCATCGAGGAGGCCGACCCGGAACGCCTCCCCCGCAGCAGCCTGCACGCCGATCCGCGGGAAGACCTGTCACTGGAAGACTATTTCGCCCGTTTCGTACTCGAGCACCAGGAAACCATGAGCGAAACCGAGCTGGCAAAGAAGCTCGGTGTCAGCCGCAAATGCCTGTGGGAGCGCCGCCAGAAGCTGGGGATTCCACGCAAGAAAGCCCGCCGCGCGGTAGAGGCCTCCTGACCTCCCACTTTCCCGCTACCGGGCTGACGATCAAGCCCGGCCACTTCAGCAAATCTACCCGGAACTCCGGTGGCGGCACCGCTACCGGCGCCTTCGCAGAAACTCCGTCTAAGTGGACAGTTTTTACCGCCGCGCCCCGGGCACTTTTGTGCCCGCACACCCGTTACCCCTGCGCCATTAACCGCCCTCCACAGGGGGTAACAACGCAACGAAATTCTCAATTCCCCTTCAGAAACAACCGGTTAAAAGTGCCAGGAACCGCAAATTCCCTGAATTCTTGAGTACAGAGTTCCAATCCAAATTGGTAACAAGTGAAAGTGTTACCCAACCATGACGCGAAGTAACAGTCACCGTACCTTGCGTAACGGATCACTGTATTCCTGTGACGTAAAAAAGTTCCAAAAAATATTAACTTATTGATTTATAAGGATTTTTTAAAGTTGGCACGCTATCTGCTTTGTATAGGTCAAACAACAAGAACAGCCAAGAATAAAAATAAATGGCTGAGGAAGCCCTAACAACAATTGACAATAAGCGGGCGAAAACAAAATAAGAAAAACGGCGAGGTCGACAATAAAAGCCAAAGTGACCACAACCGGAGCAAAAACGACCAATAACAATAATAAGGTCAGAAACAACAATAAAAATAATTAAGAACGTAAATACTAATAATAAAAATAAATAATAAGAATAAAGAGAAATAACAAAAACAATAATTTTTGTAGAAGACAACAAAAATAACGACAAGCACGTGACAAACTGACTGATTGTGCCTGGGAGAGGGTTTGCTGAATAGCAAATTGATAGCGCAAGGAAGCCGCTGCCTTCATTCCGAATAAGAATAATTCCCTGATTTTTCTTTTTCGCACTGATTCTGGCTGGTCCCCGCTTAATGCGGGTCCGGCAGCTGTGCGTTCTCCTGTCTGTGTTAGAATCCGCCCCTAAAAGTCCGGAACCATCGTACAGCCTCGCCAGTGAAGCGGGCTGAGATCAACACAGAAAACCGTATGTTCAATTCCCTGATCAGTAGTATCAAGCGCTGGCACCGCAAGTCCGATGCCGACAAGCCGGGCCGTGATCGGCCGGGCCGCAAGCCGTCAGACCGCAAGTCTCAAGGTCACCAGCCCTCCCCCCCGAAAACCACCCGAGTCGTCATCCCCCGCAACGATCACGCCATCTCCCGCCGCGATATCAGCCGCGCAGCACTGACGGTGATGAAGCGCCTGCAGGAAGCGGGGTTTGAGGCCTACATCGTGGGCGGCGGTGTGCGCGACCTGTTGCTCGGCGGCCATCCCAAGGACTTCGACGTCGCCACGGATGCCACCCCCGAGCAGGCCAAACAGCTGTTCCGGGGCGCGCGTATCGTCGGCCGCCGCTTCCGTATCCTGCACGCCCGCATCGGGCGCGAGGTCATCGAGGTGACCACCTTCCGCGGCCACCACAGTGACGGCGAGGAGCACGAAGCACAGCAGTCCGAACACGGTATGCTGCTGCGGGACAATGTGTACGGCGACCTCGAGAGCGACGCGGTGCGGCGGGATTTCACCGTCAACGCGCTCTACTACACCACCAACGGCTTCGAGATACACGACTACACCGGCGGCATGGGCGACATCCAGCAGCGCCTGATTCGCATGATTGGCGACCCGGAAACCCGCTACAAGGAAGATCCGGTGCGCATGCTGCGCGCGGTGCGCTTCGCCGCCAAACTCGACTTCGATATCGAGCGGGAAACCGCCGCCCCCCTCCATCAGCTGGCGCCGCTGTTGCGCAATATTGCCCCCGCGCGCCTGTTCGACGAGGTCCTCAAGCTGCTGATGAGCGGCCACGGTGTACGCACCTTCGAACTGATGCGCCAGTACGGCCTCTGGCAGCACCTGTTTCCGGCAAACGCCGCGCACCTGGACGATCCCCACGCCCTGGAGCTGACCCGCCTCGCGCTGCGCAATACCGACCAGCGCATTCGCAACGACCAGCGGGTAACACCCGCCTTCCTGTACGCGGCCCTGCTGTGGCCAGCGGTCAATGCGGAGCAGCAATTCCTGATCGAGAAAGGTATCCCGCCGGTGCCGGCACTTGCCCAGGCGGCGCAGAAAGTCGTCAGTGGACAACTGACCCACACTGCCATTCCCAAGCGCTTTTCCCTGCCGATGCGGGAAATCTGGGATATGCAGTCGCGCCTGTCCCGCCGCGGCGGTGAGCGCGCTTTCCGCACCATGGAGCTGCCGAAATTCCGCGCAGCCTACGACTTCCTGCTGTTGCGGGAAGACTGTGGTGAAATCCCCAAAGGGCTCGGGCAGTGGTGGACCGAGTTCCAGCAGGTGGATGAAGAGCAGCGCCGCCAGATGGTCCGCGAGCTCCCGCGCCAGGGCACCAAGGGCAAGGGCCGCGGGCGCCGCAACCGCGGGGGCCGCCGCCGCGGTCCAAGAACCGACTGAACACATCCATGACTTGCGTGTATATTGGCCTCGGCAGCAACCTTGCGCACCCGGTGGAGCAGTTGCGCTCCGCATTGACCGCCATGGAAGCGATTGCGCGGACGCGGGTGGATACCTGCTCCGCGTTCTACAGCAGCGCCCCCATAGGCCCCGGTGAGCAGCCGGACTATGTCAATGCGGTGGCGAGGCTGGAGACAGACCTGGACGCCATCGCGCTGCTCGACGCCCTGCAGGCGATAGAAAACCAGCACGGCCGTGAACGCTCGATACGCTGGGGTGCCCGCACACTGGATTTGGATATACTGCTGTTCGGCAGCGATATCATCGAAACCCCGAGACTGTCGGTGCCGCACCCGCGTATGACAGAGCGCAATTTTGTCCTGCAGCCCCTGGCGGAACTGGTTCCTGACCTGACCTTGCCCGATGGCCGGAGCCTGCAGAAACTGCTGCAACAGTGCCCGCCCAACCGGCTGCACAAGTTGTAACTGCATCGCGCGACCAGCACACTGCTGCGACAAACAGTACAGCCGGAACAATAAAGGAGTAATCCCGGTGACAATGCCCCCGGTTTCAGACACCCAAGCGAAATCCCCCAACGCAGAACTGGATCTGAGTGGCAGGGCCCTGCCCCGGTTTATTGCCGTAGAGGGCAATATCGGCGTGGGCAAAACCACGCTGGCGAAAAAGCTTGCCGCCACCTTCAATTACGACACCCTGCTGGAACAGCCGGAAGACAATCCGTTTCTGGAACGCTTCTACCGCGACCCGAAAAGTGCGGCTCTGCCCACGCAGCTGCATTTCCTGTTGCAGCGCTCACAACAGATTCAGGCCCTGCGCCAGAACGACATGTTCAAGCCGGTGCGGGTGGCGGACTTCCTGATCGAAAAGGACCAGCTGTTTGCCGAGGTCACCCTGGACAGTGACGAGCTGCAGCTGTACCGCCAGGTCTTCGACCACCTCACCCTGGAAGCTCCCAAGCCAGATCTGGTGATCTACCTGCAGGCGCCACTCAATGTCCTGCAGGAGCGCATCCACAAGCGCGGCATCGCCTCGGAGCGCTCGATCAGCAACGAATACCTGGCCACACTGAACGAGGCCTATACCAATTACTTCCACTACTACGACGAAGCGCCGCTGCTGATCGTCAACTGTGCCGAAATCGATATCGTCGACAACCAGCGGGATTACATCCAGCTGGTGGAATACCTGCTGAATGTGAGCAGCGGACGCCACTACTACAACCCTGGCAAGTAACCCCGGCGCACAAACGTGTTGCGATAGCAAAATACAACCGCCCGGGCAGCGTCGCCCGGGCGCGCCTCTGGACCTGAGAGAGTCAAAGCCATGCCTTACGGAACCAGCGAACTCACCAAACCGGTAACGGTGCAGACACTGCGCAAAATGAAAATGGATGGAGAAAAATTCATCTGTGTCGCCCTCTACGATGCCCCCATGGCTGCCATGGCCCAGAAGACTGGGGTTGAAACAGTCCTTATCGGCGACTCCCTCGGCATGACCGTACTCGGCTACGACAGCACCATTCCCGTCACCATGGAACAGATGATCTATCACGTGGAAGCGGTGGCGCGCGGCAACAAGAAATCCCTGATCATGGGCGATCTGCCGTTTATGACCTACGCCACCCCGGAGCAGGCACTCACCAACGCCACCCGCATCATGCAGGCGGGCGCACACATGGTGAAAATCGAGGGCGGCGCCTGGCTGGCACCGACCGTGAAGATGCTGACCGAGCGCGGCATCCCGGTGTGCGCACACCTGGGACTGACCCCGCAATCGGTGCACAAGCTCGGCGGCTTCCGGGTACAGGGGCGCGAAGACGAACAGGCGGGCCGGATTCTCGACGATGCGGTGCAGCTGGATGAAGCCGGTGCAGACCTGCTGGTGCTGGAATGCGTACCGGCGGAACTGGCCAAGCGCATCACCAATACGGTGTCCATGCCTACCATCGGCATAGGTGCCGGTGCAAACACCGATGCGCAGGTCCTGGTGATCAACGATATTCTCGGGCTGACGGAAAAGCCCCCCAAGTTCTCCAAAAACTTTCTGCTGGAAGCGGGCGATATCCCGGGAGCATTGCGCAAATACGCAGAGGATGTGAAAAACGGGGTCTTCCCCGACCGCGAACACACGTTCAACTGAAGCGGGAATTCCCCGGCGGTGGCACCCGCAAGCCGTCACCGCCGGCGGTTCACATCGTATTCACATGCCGTTTCAGCGACAGGTCACAGCCATTTTTTCCAGCGGAACACGATCAGCTGGATAACCACGGTAACCAGCAGCAAACCACTGAAGATCAGAAAAGCACCGGGGTTGTCCGCCCCCGGAATGCCACCGACATTGATCCCCAGCAGCCCGGTAAAAAAGCCCAGCGGCAGAAAGATCGCCGCGATAATCGACAACACGTACATGCGACTGTTGAGCTGCTCGGACATCTGGCTCATCAGCTCTTCCTGGGTCACCGCGGCCCGCTCCCGCACCGCATCGATATCTTCAATGTGGCGCAGCAAGCGATCACTTACCTCCCGCAAGCGGATACGGTTCGCCTCACTGATCCACTCGACCTTTTCCACCAGCAAGCGTGCCAGCGCCTCGCGCTCTGGGGACAGGTAGCGGCGCAGGGTAATGGTCTGCTTGCGCAACATTGCGAGATCAAAGCGCAGGGATCCACTACTGCCGGCAACCACACGATCTTCCAGCTCGTCGATGGTGTCCTCGAAGGATTCCACCGTGTCACTCATGCGCCACACCAGCAGGTCGGTGAGCTCCACCAGCAGGTCGGCACAGGTTGCCGGGCCGCGCCCGCTGTCCAATTGCCGGCACAGGTCACCGACGGATATCAGCCGGCGTTTGCGGGTACTCACTATCCGGGAGTCCTCAACCCACAGGCGGATCGACACCATATCCTCCGGCTGCGATTCCGGGTTCAGATTCACACCGCGCAGGGCAATCAGCAAGCCCTCACCAATGCTGGTGGTGCGCGGCCGGGTTTCCTCCGTCAGCAGAGCTTCGGCAACAATCGGCTCCAGTCCGGCGCCGTTGCCGATCCACTCCCGCGCCTCGGTATCGGTATAGTCAAAATGTAACCACAGGCGACCCTGCCCCGGCGCCCAGTTACCCACCTCACTCCAGCTCAGGCGACGCCCGCCGCCCTGGCCGTCCAACAGGTAGGCATGTATCAGGCCGTTGTGCATGGGTTCCGTATCCATTTTTTGTACTCGTCATCACTCGGCGGCAGACAGAAAAAGTCTGTTCAGCGCGACAGTATCAGGCGCGCCCGGGCCGTTTCTCCGCCCGCCAGCTGCCAGCTGTTGGCAAATGCATTGCCGTGCTCCACACACACAAAGCCGCGGTAGTGGGGACCCACATCTTCCAGGATTGCGGCCAGTTCCGCGCCCGGGTTCCAGGTGATAACGGTATCGCAGTGCTCGCTGCGGGTGTGAATCGGGTTCGGGGTGACGATGGTCTGCTCTGCGGGAGCCTGTTCGAACACCCGGTCCACCTCACCGGGAAATGTCTGCGCGCCCTCGAGCAGGGCGCGGGCAAAGCCCTCGGTCTTGTCCAGATACTCCACACCACTGAGCCCGTCTACGGATACATCGGCCACGTCGTCCACCGCAAAGTAACTGTGCAGCGCCCAGCTGAATTCCGCAGCCTGCTCGGAGGTATTGTGCAGCTGCAGCGCGAATTCCAGTTCCCGCCCCAGGGTCACGCTCAGTTCACAGGTGAAGTCCGCCGCAAACAGCGCGTCGCCGCGGTGCTGGAATGTGAATACCAGCTGCACCCGTCCATCGGCCTTTTCGTCACTGCGCGCCAGCTCCCACAGCTGGTTGCGCACCAGGCCGTGCTTGGGCTTGGACGGATCCGACCGGTTTTCACCAAACCACGGCAGGCACAGGGGCACGCCGCCGCGCACCGCGGTGCCCGGTTTGAATATGGCCGCCGGGCTCAGCCACAGCAGGGGCGCCCGCCCCACTGCGCTGAACTCCAGCACCTGGGCCCCCTGCAGCGCAATCACCGCGCGACACAGGCCGGTTTCAACAAGTAAAACATCCAGTCCGGGCTTGCCGTACAGGTCTCCGGTATTGGTACGTGTAAGGAATGCATTTGCAGTCACTGAGTTAACTCCGTGTTGTGCTCAGGATTCGGGAAAAGTATTGGGAGAATGTTGCCACGAATTGGCGGTGAGGTGGACCGGGTATTTGCCCGGTCGCACAAACCCGGAATGGATTACTCGGCAGTATCGATCTGCAACCAGTCAAAACCTTCCTGCTGACAGGCGTAAATGCAGTTGGCCGCTTTTGCCGCGACATCGGCCAGCGCGGCCTGTGCCAGGGTGAGACTGTTATTTTTCTCACTGATATGGGCAACCACCAGGTGCTGCAGGCGGTCACAACCAACACGCTGCAAAAAACCCGCTGCCTGCTGATTACTCAGATGCCCGTAAGCGCCGCCGACCCGACGCTTGAGTGAAGGCGGGTATGGGCCCTGCGCGAGCATTTGCGGGTCGTGATTGGCTTCCAGCACCAGCGCGTCGCAGTCACTGTACTCCGCCTCCACATGGGGCGTAATGGTACCGAGATCGGTGAGAATACCGAGACTTCTACCGCGGCTGCGAAACACGAACTGCGCAGCCTCCCGCGCGTCGTGTGGCACCGCCACCGGGGTTACCTGGATATCCCCTACCGCAAACGGCTGGTGTCCTTCGATCAGCGTCACCGCTGGCAGGGTGCCGATATCCCGTGCCCGCAGCGTGCCCGGAGTGAGGTACACCGGCAGGCGATACTTGCGCGCCAGCGGGCCCACGCCGGACAAGTGATCACTGTGTTCATGGGTTACGAGAATGGCGGATAGGTCCGCCGGGGTGACGCCGAGCCGCGCCATGCGCCGCTCGGTCTCCTTGATGGTGAAGCCACAGTCCACCAGCAGGCAGTGGTCGCCGCTGGCGACCAGGGTGCCATTGCCCTTGCTACCACTGCCCAGGGAGGCAAACCTGATCGCCATTGCTGTTTCCGCTTCCGGGGTCAGATCAGGTTCTGACGAATGGCCATCAACAGTTCCGACGCCTTTGCACGCGATAGCGGCTGGCCGCGGGTATTGCGGATACGCACTTCGATGGACTGGTCGGCACCGCGCAGTACCACCAGATAACCGGGGATTTTGCTGTCCGGCGCACCGCCCAACCCCTGCAGGTTGGCAAACAACGCCGGCTCGGCCGCGCTGCTGGTATCGATATTGGCCAGCACCTGCTGCAGGCTGTAAGCCTCGGCGGCCTTGGCCTGCTTGTCCTCACCGTTGCCGGATCCCCAGCCGGAGAACCAGCCGTCCTCCTCGTCGGTCAGCTCGCGCTCGGGGTCGTAGGTCACGTAGAAAATACCGATATCGGAATCTTCCTGGTGCAGCCGGTACGCGCCGGTATTGAGGGCGTGTGCCACCGTCGCCCAGGCCCGGTTCATGGCCAGATCGAGGGCGATAAACGGCTCTTTACCCGCCGGCTCCATCACCTGGACTTTCACCTTGCCGCCACCGATGGCCTGCGCCACCAGCGAGGCCGCGGCACCGGATGAGTCTGCGGCGAGGGCACCGGACATCTCGTCGATCATCCAGCCCTCGCGCTCCTGGCTCGAGGATTGGGCCGGCCAGTTCACCGCTCCGCCAATTGGCGCGTCTAGCGGTAGTGCCAGGTGGCGTACGTGGATCTCGGTGGTGTCCGGTTGCACACCGGATTCCACCTGCAGGCGGTACTTGTCCTTGGTTTCGGGGCTTTCGCCGAAAGTCAGCCAGGTGGTTTCCATGGTGCCGGCACTGGCATCGGAATACGCCAGCTGCAGACCGGAAGAACGCAGGAAGTAGTGCAGTTGCGGCCACACTTCATCCGGCGGCTGATTGACCAGCACCCAGCGACGGTTGCCCAGCTTCTGGATCTTCACCCGGTCGAGGCCGGCATTGACCGACAGCGCCTGGGGGCGGGGCACAACAAATTCACCGCGATCGACCTCGCCACTGATCTGCGGAACCTCGTACAGCTCCTCCTGGTGCTTGCTGCTGACACCCTGGGGCATCTGCAGGGGAGGCAGGCTGTCCGCCATCTGGTAGTCGTCGCCGCGGTCGCGGAAATATCCATCCTGGCCGAAGATGCCACAGCCACCGAGGGCAGTGGCGGCAGCACACAAAAGCGCTCCGGCGGTAAATCTTGTCATTATTGGTACCTTGTCGATCCAGTCCCTGGGCGGTGCGATCACACCGCCTTTGAATTATTAGCCGCTGACGTTCACAGCACGCCGGCACCGCGCAGTGCTTCGCGCACCCGGGCGTGATACTGCGTGGACAGATTGGTCAGTGGCAGGCGGATACCGCTGTCGATACGGCCCATTTCCTCCAGCGCCCACTTCACCGGAATCGGGTTTGCCTCCACAAACAGCGCCTGGTGCAGCACATCGATGCGCTGGTTGATGGCGCGCGCGGTGTCCGCATCGCCCGCCAGGGCCGCCTCGCACATCTGCGCCACCGCGGCCGGGGCAACGTTGGCGGTCACGCTGATATTGCCGTGTCCACCCAGCAGCATCAGCTCCACCGCAGTGGCGTCATCACCGGAGTAGACCGCAAAGTCCTCGGGCACCTGCTCGATCAGTTCGCGGGCGCGCTCCAGGTCTCCTGTGGCCTCCTTGATGCCGACAATATTGCCGATGGCAGTGAGGCGCATGACCGTTTCCGGCAGCATATCCACTGCAGTGCGACCCGGCACATTGTAGAGGATCTGCGGGATATCCACGGCCTTGGCTACCGTTTTGTAGTGCTGGTACAGGCCTTCCTGGGTGGGCTTGTTGTAATAAGGGGGGACCAGCAGACAGGCGTCCGCGC
>NZ_CAJXKH010000087.1 GCF_913055755.1 uncultured Microbulbifer sp. | reverse complement strand
ACAGTCGCGACTTCTGTGCCAGCTGCAACCGGCTGCGCATGTCGGCCCAGGGCGCATTGCACCTGTGCCTGTTTGCGGAGCAGGGTGTCGACCTGCGCGATGCCATCGCCGCCGGCGACCACCGCGCACTGGCAGAGCAGATCCGCGCGGCGGTGTGCGGCAAAACCGCCGGGCACCAGCTGGGCAGTGGCGTTACCGGCGCCACCCGCAATCTGGCAATGCTGGGCGGCTGAGTCTGCTCCGGCAATTTTTCTAAAACACACTGGACGAGATGCAATATGGCTGGACACGCTGCAAAGGCTTTCGAGCCGCTTCAGATCGCGGTGCTGACCGTATCCGATACCCGCACCGAAAACACCGACACCTCCGGGCAATACCTGGCCGAGTCACTGCAGACCGCCGGCCACACACTGGCGGACAGGTGCATTGTGCACGATGACATTTACCAGATTCGCGCGGTGGTTTCCCGCTGGATTGCCGATGGGGACATTCATGCAGTACTGGTGACCGGAGGTACCGGCTTTACCGAGCGCGACTCCACCCCGGAGGCGCTGGAGCCCCTGTTCGACAAGACCGTGGAGGGCTTCGGCGAACTGTTCCGGCAGATTTCATTCCGCGAAATCGGCAGCTCCACGGTGCAGTCGCGGGCGCTCGCCGGGCTTGCCAATCACACCCTGGTCTGCTGCATGCCGGGCTCCACCGGTGCCTGTCGCACCGCCTGGGAAGGCATCCTGCAGGAGCAACTGGACGCGAGCCATGGCCCCTGCAATTTCGTACCGCACATGCGCCCGGCGCAGCCGGCCTGCGCATCCCGGGGTTAGTGCGATGAGTAGCGAAATGAGCCAGCTGACCCATCTCAACGCGCGCGGTGAAGCCAATATGGTGGACGTCACCGACAAGGCCGTGACCGGGCGCAGTGCCCGCGCCGCGAGCTCGGTGCGCATGAGTGCGGAGGCTTTCGAGCTGTTACTGGAAGGTAGCAACAGGAAAGGCGACGCTCTGGCGGTGGCGCGCATCGCCGGTATCCAGGCGGCGAAGAAAACCGCCGATCTGATTCCCCTGTGCCACCCGCTGGCGCTCACCAGGGTGGAAGTGAATTTTGCGTTGCGGCCCGGCGACAACACCGTGCAGGTTTCAAGCTACTGCCGTCTGGCCGGCCGCACCGGAGTGGAAATGGAGGCGCTGACCGCCGCCGCGGTGGCCGCGCTGACCATTTACGATATGTGCAAGGCAGTGGACCCGGCGATGGTAATCGGCCCCACAAGACTGCTGGAAAAATCCGGTGGCAAGCGCGGGCACTGGCTACCGCAAACTTCACGCGATAAAACGTTCGGGCAACAAGAGGTGCAGCATGATTAAGGTTTTGTTTTTTGCCAGCCTGCGGGCACGCCTGGGCACCGCGGAATACCGCCTGCAAAATTTTTCCGGCAGCGTGGACGAGCTGCGCGCACACCTGGGCGAGCAGAATCCGAAATGGCAGGCGCCGCTGATGGCCGCGGATATCCAGGCGGCGGTGAACCGGGAAATGGCCAGTGCGACCACGTCGGTTGCGGATGGCGACGAAGTCGCTTTCTTTCCTCCGGTCACCGGAGGTTAAGAGGCGGTGGATTTTATTGAAGTACGCACGGAATCCTTTGCCGTCGCCGAGGAGTTTGCTGCACTGCGCGCGCACAACCGCAGCGACGGCGCCTGTGCAATGTTTGTGGGGTCGGTGCGCGATTTTAATGCCGGTGCCGGCGTCTCGGGGCTGGCCCTGGAACACTACCCGGGGATGACACAAAAAAATCTGCAGCGCATCGTCGCGGATGCACGCAGCCGCTGGGAGTTGGGCCGGGTGCGCCTGCTGCACCGGGTGGGTCCCATGGCGGTGGAAGAGGATATCGTGTTCGTAGGGGTGACCAGCAGCCACCGCCAGTCGGCATTTGCCGCCTGCCACTACATCATGGATCGCCTCAAGACCGAGGCGCCGTTCTGGAAACTGGAATCCGGTGACGCCGGCGACACCTGGGTGGCAGCCAGGGACAGCGATCGGCAGGCGCTGGAAAAATGGCAGTGACTGCTACCCGCTGTTGATCTCCCGCAATATGCCCGCCGGATTTTCAGGCTTCCGGTGATATTCCACTGCCCTTCAATTTATTCCCCAGTAAAAGGAACAGGCAATCAATCGCCAGGATTGTGCGTTGAATCCTCCCCGCGGTTGCTCTACTTTGGTACGTGAGTAATTGTGTGCGCGTGAGGGCGCGGAGGAATCGAACAATGATAAAACTCACCGTCAACGGCGAATCCCGGTCGCTGGACGTGCCAGCGGACACCCCAATCCTCTGGGTGCTGCGGGATACCCTCAAGCTGACCGGTACACGCTTCAGTTGTGGCGTGGCGGTTTGCGGTGCCTGTACCGTGCATTTGGATGGCAACCCGATCCGCTCCTGTGTAACCCCCATTTCCATGGCCGAGGGCAAGCACATCACCACCATCGAGGCGATGGAAAAAGATCCCATGGGGCAGCGCGTGCAGCGGGCCTGGATGGACGAAGCGGTTGCCCAGTGCGGCTTCTGTCAGGCCGGGCAGGTCATGAGCGCCGTTGCCTTGTTGAAAAACAACCCGAACCCCGACGATGCACAGATCGACCGCCAGATGAGCGGCAATATCTGTCGCTGTGGCACCTACCCCCGTATCCGCAAAGCGATTCACCGCGCCGCTGAAAGTGGCAGCGTCAGTGTGGACGAATCCCTGTTTACGGAGGTGAAGGCATGAGCGACACGACACTCGAGCAGCGCTCCGGGCAGGTCAGCGAAGACGAATTAAAAATCGCCAATGTCAGCCGGCGCCGTTTTCTGAAAGGCCTCACCGCAACGGGTGCACTGGTGATCGCCGCGCGCTGGACACCGTCAGCACTGGCCCAGAGTGAGGAACCCGACGACAAGGCCAAGTATGGCGCAGACGCCATGGCCCACGGCTGGGTAGACAATCCCGATGTATTTATCAGCATTGCGCCGGATGACACCGTCACGATCATCAATCACCGCGGCGAGATGGGGCAGGGGATCCGCACCAGTGTGGTGATGGTGATGGCCGACGAGATGGGTGCGGACTGGCAGCGGGTGCGTGTGGAACAGGCAATTGCCAATGAGGAAAAGTACGGTAACCAGAACACCGATGGCTCCCGCTCCATGCGCCACTGGTTCGACCCGCTGCGCCGTGCCGGCGCCGCCGCCCGGACCATGCTGGAGCAGGCCGCCGCCAAACAGTGGGGCGTGCCGGTGTCGGAGTGCCGGGTCGAAGTGCACCGGGTAATCCACGGGCCGAGCAGGCGCGAACTTTCTTTCGGAAAACTGGCCGCTACCGCCGCCGAGCTGCCGGTACCCGAGCGCAAATCCCTGAAGCTGAAAAGCCAGAAGCAGTGGCGCTATATCATGCGCGAGCCGAAGGATTTTCCCCGGGAAAATGATGCCCAGCCACTGGCGGTGGACGGCATGGAAATGCTCAACGGCAAAGCGTTGTTTGCCGCCGATGTCAGCTGGGACAACATGCTGTATGCGGTAATTGCGCGCCCACCTTCCTACGGTTCGGCGGTGAAGTCCGTTGACGACAAGAAAGCGTTGGCGGTGCCCGGGGTGGTCAAGGTCATCCAGATGCCGACCGCCACCCAGCCCTCCGGTTATGAACCCATGGGCGGTGTCGCGGTGCTGGCGGAATCCACCTGGGCGGCGATTCAGGGGCGCAATGCGCTGGCGATCGAGTGGGACGATAAACCCGCCGGTGCCAATGCAACCTACGACTCCGTCGCCTTCCGCGCCGAGCTGGAAAAGCGCGCGCAACAGCCCGGCGAGATTGCCGGCCAGCAGGGGGATATCCAATCCGCGCGCGAGGCTGCGGCCAAATCCCTGAGCGTGGATTATTACGCGCCGCACATGGCCCAGGCACCGATGGAGCCGATGGCGGCCATGGTGCGTATCGATGGCGACAAGGCGGATGTGTGGACCTCGGTACAGAACCCCCAGGCTGCCCGCGACGGGGTTGCCAAGCGACTCAAACTGAAGCCGCAGAATGTCACCGTCCAGTGCGGCCTGATGGGTGGTGGTTTCGGACGCAAGGCCAAGCCGGATTACGTATTCGAGGCGGCGGACCTGTCCCGGGCGATGGACGGGCGGCCGGTACGGGTGCAGTGGACCCGTGAAGACGACCTGCACAACGGATTTTTCCACACCGTGGCGGTGGAGCATCTGGAGGGTTACCTGGACGACAACAACCGGGTTTCCGGCTGGTTGCACCGCTCCCTGGCGCCCAGTATCTCCTCCCTGTTTGTGGCCGATGCCGATCACCAGTCCAACTCGGAACTGGGCATGGGTATTCGCAATATGCCGTTCGATATCCCGGCGATACAGCAGGAGAATGGCGAGGCGGAAGGGCATATCCGTATCGGCTGGTTTCGCTCGGTGTACAACGTGCCGCACGCGTTTGCGATACAGAGTTTTGCCGCCGAGCTGGCGCATCTGGCGGGGCAGGATCACCGTGAGTTCCTGTTGGAGCTGCTGGGCCCAGACCGGCAAATCAACCCCGGCAAGAAGGATATTTTCAACTACGGCGAAGACCCGGCGCGCTACCCCATCGATACCGCCCGCTACCGCGGCGTGATCGAGCGGGCGACGAAAGAAGCGGGCTGGGGCAAGAAAATGCCGCCCAACCGCGGCCTCGGTCTGGCGGTGCACAACAGTTTCGTGTCTTACTGCGCAATCGTGATGGATGTCGAAGTGACCGAAGGTGGTGAGGTTGTGGTGCACCGGGCGGATATTGCTTTCGACTGCGGCCCGCAGGTCAATCCCGATCGCGTTGCCGCGCAGCTCGAAGGCGCCTGTGTTATGGGCGTGGGCATTGCGCTGATGACCGAGATCACCGCCAAAGACGGCCGCATCCAGCAGGATAATTTCCACCAGTACCTGGTGCCGCGCATCAACGAGGCGCCCAGGGAAATTCACACGTACGCGGTCAACAACAGCCTGGATATTCCCATTGGCGGTGTCGGCGAGCCGGGCCTGCCACCGGTTGCGCCGGCCCTGTGTAATGCGATTTTTGCCGCTACCGGTAAACGCATACGCAGCCTGCCGGTGGCGGATCAACTGAAAAGCTGAGTGGGGAGCGGTATGCAGCATCTCGATGCACGGGTGCTGGAACAGGCGCTGGCATGGCTGGATTCCGGCGAGACGGTCTGGCTGTGCACCGTGCTCGCCACCTTTGGTTCCTCGCCGCGCGCACCGGGATCCATCATGGTTGCGCGGGCCGATGGCCGCCACCTGGGCTCGCTATCCGGTGGTTGTGTCGAAGAGGATTTTCTCGCGCGCCTGGGGTGCGGCGAATTCAGCCAGCGGGTGTGCGTCGAACGCTACGGGGAACAGAGCCAGGAACCGGGTGACGGCAACCGTTCCCGGGTGCATCTGCCCTGCGGCGGAATACTGCAGGTACTGATCGAGCGCCTCGAACCCGGCGACTGCAATCGGCAGCACCTGGCGGAACTGCTGGCAGTATTGCGTGGCCAGGCGCAGAAAATACGCCGGGTTTCCCTGGGTGAAGGCCATAGCGAGTTACTGCCCGCGGGCAACTGCGGGGGCGACCGCGTAGAGGTTACCGAGGAAGATGTACACATCCGTGTGGGGCCCGCGTTGCGCCTGATTATTGCCGGGCTCTCCAGTGTTACCCGGGCCTGTGCGGAATTTGCCGTCCCCCTGGGCTATGAGGTCATCGTGTGTGAGCCGCGGGAGGCCGAATATCGGGATTTCAACATGCCGGGCGTGCGGCTGGAAAAGGCGTTCCCCGCGCTGTTTATTGCCGGGTCCGGTAACTGCCACCAGCAGACCGCGGTGGTGGCCATGACCCACGACCCGCGCATCGATGACCTGGCGATGATGGAAGCGGTCAAAACCGAGGCGTTTTATATCGGCGTGATGGGCTCCCGACGCACCTCCGACAAGCGCGCCGCGCGCCTGTTATCCGCCGGCGGATTGACCGCGGAGGAAGTGGAAAAAATCCATATGCCCATCGGCCTCGCCCTGGGCAGCAAAACGCCTGCGGAAATTGCGCTGGCGGTGATGGCGGATATTCTGCGCGTGCAGCGGGGCATCGAGCGCGATGCACTCTGATCCTCGCAATCGCGACCCTTGCGATCACAACCCCGAAATTCCCGTTGAACCCCGGCGGCAGCAGGCACTGGGTAACACCCTGGGGGTGGTAATGGCGGCGGGGTTTTCCCGGCGCTTTGGTTGCGACGACAAGCGCACTGTGCAGTTGGCGGGCGGCGGTACCCTGTTGGGTACTACCCTGGCTGCAATTAAACCGGCATTTACCGACTGCCGAGGGCGCTGCCTGCTGGCGGCGGTGATACGCCCGCAGGAAAGTCCCTCTGCACTGGGTATACCGGATGAGTGCATGGTCTTGCGCGCGCCCAACGCGGTGCAGGGCCTCGGCGCCAGCATCGCCGACGCCATCCGGGCGGTGCAGGAAAACCCGCGGCTAAAGCCTATCCACAGTGTTGCCATCCTGTTGGGGGACATGCCCGCCATTCGCGCGGACACCGCCGCAAATCTATTGCGGTACAGCAGCGCCGCTAGCATCGTTCGCCCCCGCTACCGCGGGCGGCTCGGGCACCCTGTCCTGTTTGGTCGTGACCTGTGGTCAGATTTACGGGGTATTTCCGGGGAAGACGGCGCCAGACAGGTGATCGCTGCCCATTCGCAGGCACTAATTGTTGTGGATGTGGAGGACGAGGGTATCTTGCTGGATATCGACAGGGCCGAGGACATTCACAGAGCAATGTCCCCTCGGCCCGGTACGGTAAAAGCTTCCGGGGCAATGCTGGAAGAATAGAAAGCCCTTTCCCTGAATTTAATCCCAGCCACTCAATACCAGCTTGCCAATGGTCCGGCCACTCTCGATCTGCTTGTGCGCCAGTCGCAAGTTGGCCGCGTTGATCGGTTCGATGGTATCTCCGACCGTGGTTACCAGTTCCTCACTGTCAATCAGTTGTGCTATCCGGTTGAGAATTTCCTGCTGGCGAATCATGTCCTCGGTCTGGAACATGCTGCGGGTGAACATAAACTCCCACACGAAGGTCGCACTCTTGGATTTCAGCAGGCCGACTTCCAGGGGGCCACTGTTTTCCACGATGGTGCAGATTTTACCCTGGGGCTTGATTGCATTGGCCATGGCCGGAAAGTGCTGGTCGGTATTGTTCAGGCACAGGATGTAATCCACCGCGTCTATACCGATATCCTGCAGTTCTTCATCCACCGGGTTGCGGTGATTGACCACATGCTGTGCCCCCATCTGCTTGATCCACATGCTGGACTTGGTGCGCGAGGCGGTGGCGATGACCTTGAGTCTGGCGAGGGTGCACGCCAGCTGGATGGCAATGGAACCCACGCCGCCGGCACCGCCAATAATCAGGAGGGACTTGCCCGCATCGTCGCCGCTGGCGGAAATGCCCAGCCGCTCGAACAGCGCCTCCCACGCGGTCAGGCTGGTCAGGGGCAGGGCGGCGGCAGCGGCGTAGTCCTGGGTGCGGGGCATACGGCCAACGATACGCTCGTCCACCAGTTGGAATTCGCTATTGCAGCCGGGGCGGGTGATATCCCCGGCGTAAAACACCTGGTCCCCGACCTGGTAATGCGCCACCGCGCTACCCACGGCGACGACTTCGCCGGCGGCATCCCAGCCCAGGATTTTCGGTGTGGTTTCCGTTACCGGCGTTTCTTTCGGCGCGCGTACCTTGGTATCCACCGGGTTTACCGCGATGGATTTTACCGCCACCAGCAGGTCCCGCGGGCCGGGCTCGGGGCGGTCGATCTGGAAATCTACCAGGGCGTCTTCATTGTCGATGGGCAGGTATTGATGCAGGCCAACAGCTTTCACTCGGAACTCCTTTCCAGTGTATAGAGGGGGAATAACCTTCTTGGTTGAATAATACGACTTTCAATTTTCGCGCCAGCTCGGGCGCGGCAGACGCACAACCGCCAGGGATATTACGGATATAAAGCCGCTGCGGCTATTTAGACAAGAATAGAAACGGATATCGCAACGGGGGCGGGTGGCTACAGACTGGCGGGGGAAGCTTGTGCCCCTGCCGTGGCGGGGGTGGCGCTGGTGGCAGCCTGCTTCAGTCGGCGCTTCTGCCACCAGAGATAGCAGCCGGTGCCGAACAGCAACGCGGGTGTCAGCCCCGCCAGCAGCACCAGCCAGCGCCCCAGAAGCCCCAGGGCATCGCCGTTGTGCAGCGGGAACTGCCAGCGCAGGATCTTGTTGCCGAGGGGGATCTCGCTGACATTTTCCACCATCAACACTTCCCCGGTGTATTGATCCAGGCGCACGAAGCTTGCCCCGTAGTTGTCCCAGACCTCGCCCGCGGCGCGGTAGGAAAGGCCAAAGCTGTCGCGCTCGTTGCGGGGCAGGTAAATCCGCTTCAACTCGCCGTCGGGGAAAACCTGCTGGCCGATGGCTGCCGCGGTGTCGGGCGATATCGGCGCGCCGTTGCTGGCGGCGGATTCCGGTAACGCTGCCAGTGGCTCGGTGGTAAACAGCGTGCCCACTACCGCCCGTACCTGCTGGGGAAACACCAGGGTGACCCCGGAGAAACTGATTACCAGCAACAGCGGCAGGAAGTAGATGCCGAATACCTGGTGTATATCAAAGTAAAAGCGGAAGCGATTGCCGCTACGGGAAATGCTGAAGGCGCGCTTCCAATTTCTACCGTTGCGACGACTCTTTTTCGGCCACCAGAGTACTGCGCCGGTGATGCAGAACACCATCAGCAGCAGCCCCATAAACCCGACGATGGTTTTGCCATTGTTGCCGCTCAACAGGGTGTAGTGCAGGCGGTAAACCCACGTCATCGCGTAACCGGAGGTACCCCAGCCGCGCACCGCGAGTACTTCCGCGTCGGTGGGAGAAACCGCCACCTCGATCGGACCCGGTGCGCCCTCCGGCTTGGGCAGGCGCACCACGAACGGACTGCCGGGTTGGCGCGGTGTCATCAGGCGGGTGGGTTGCGGGTTGCCGGGCACCGCCGCCTGCGCCGCTGCGAAAATCTCCGCGAAACTGGCGGGCTGCTCGGACGGGTTGAAGGTTACGGTTTCCGGCGCGAGTTTTTCATCCAGCGCGTGATCGAACACCAGCAGGCTGCCGGTGAGTCCGATCAGGGAAAGCAGCAGGCCCAGGGTCAGGCCTGCGTACTTGTGCAGGATGAAAAAAACGCGTCGCACGAATCAGAAAACCTTCGAGTAAGACAGGCTCACGTTGCGCCCCAGGCCCTTGAAGTTGCGGATGTCGTTGCCCGCAGTCTGGGAGTAGTAGGTGAAGTAGTCTTCGTTGGTCAGGTTCTGGATACCCAGGGCGAACTCGCCACCCAGGGCCTGCAGCTGCGCGCTGGCGTCGATAATGGCGTAGCCGTCGAACTCCTTGGTGACATCGCCTGCGGCGTTTTCAAAGTCGCGGTCCAGCAGCCAGTTGGCCTGCAGGCGGGTGCTGAAACTGTCGCTCCAGCTGCGCGCCCAGCTCAGGTTGAAGCGGTTGGGGGCAATGTTGCGGCCGTCGAGATCGGTATCCACGCGGCCGTCCTGGTCGGAATCGTAGCGACCGTCGGTATAGGCGTAGCGGGCTTCCAGGGTATCGCTATCGCTGGCAAACCACTGGCCGCGCAGTTCCACACCATCGATCTCGGTCTTTTCGCGCTTCACGCTGTAGATGCCATCGCTGCCCAGTGCCAGGCGCTGACCGAAATCCGAATCCGAGGTGTAGTAAGCCAGCTGCAGGGCGAACTGCTCCACGCTGAAGTCCACGCCCAGTTCCTGGTTCTCGGTCAGGATCGGCTGCATGTCCAGGAAGGTTTCCACATCCTGGTCCGGCTGGTTGATACCGCGCAGCACCCGGCCCACGTCCGGCATGGAAAAGCCTTCGGAGTAGTTGGCGTATACCCGCCAGGCGTCGCTGATCTCGTAAGTCGCGCCGATATTGCCCAGGGTCTCGCTGAACTCCGGGTTGCCGCCTTTGACGAACTGGCCACCGTTATAGGAATAGAGGGTGGTGAAGTCGTCGACTTTCAACTCGGAGATCTCGTGGCGCACACCGGCAGTGATGGTGACGCGCTCGATGCCGGTGAATTCTGCCTGCGCATAGGGGGCGATATTCTTGTACTGGGTGGGCGGTACCCAAGCGCGGCCGGTCAGGATCAGCTGCTGCCAGGTTTCATCCTCCAGCAGGTCGACACCGTAGGCGAGGCTTACCGGCGCGCCGGCGATCTGGTCCTTGATCAGGGTCAGCTTGAGGCCGCGCTTTTCCGAGTTGTTCTGGGACTGGTCGAACACCACTTCACCGTAAGCGGGGTCCTGGAAAGTGCCGCTGGGGGTGCCGCCGTAGGTTCCGGCGAAGTCCTGGGAAAATACCTGCGCGCGCAACTTCTGGCCGAAGATGTCCTCGTTGGTGTACTGCAGGTTGATGGTGGTGACTTCGTTGGACGGGGATTTGCCCGGTACATCCGTCTCGATCGCGGTGGTGGGGATGCCCGCATCGATATCGCCATCGACGCTCAGCCAGTTGTTGTTGCCCTCAACCAGGTAGTGATTGACGGTCAGCTGCAGGCGCTGGTCGTCCCAGTTGTAGCCGGTCTTGATAAAGGCGTTGATGGAATCGCTGTCCATGGTGTCGCCCTGGGTGTTGTCGAAACCGACAACGTCACCGTTGGCGTCATAGCTGATGCCGCTGTTGCGGTAGCTCACGCTGGCCAGTACATCCACCGCATCCACCTTGCCGGACAGGCTGTAACTGCCGTTGTAGCCCAGGGTGTCGCCCAGCTCGTCCGGCTGCAGCGAAGACTCCACGCGGATGCTCTGCTGGAATTCGTCACTCGGCTGACGGGTCACCAGGTTGATGATGCCGCCGGAGGCGCCCATGCCGTAGCTGCGGGCAGCCTGTTTGTCGTATTCCGCCATGGGATTCCCCTGAGGTTGATAGTCCCGGTTATTGGTTTCCGAGACGAATATGGTCATAACCGCGCGGGGCGGCAAGTGTCTGCGCGCGGATTCGAGCCCGAAAAACCTTACGAATCTTTTAGGATCGGGCGCCGGGCGTGCGCGCCTAGAGATCGCGCAGATAGGCTGCCGGCTTACGGCCTAGAACCCGCCATGTGCCCGCCAGCCCCAGGCCAACGGTCAGAACCAGTGCGCCGCCGACTGCGCCGACCGCGACGAGGGGCAGGAAGGCGAAATCGAGCTCCATGACCTGTTCGATCACGATCATCGCCGCGATCGTGCCGGCCGCCAGCGCGAAAACGGCAGTAACCGCCCCAACAAGCGCGAATTCGAGCACGTAGGCGCCGATGAGGCGCCGCCGTGTGGCGCCAAGCGTCTTGAGCACGACCGCGTCATGGATGCGGTGGCGGTGGCTGGCGGCGAGTGCTCCGGCGAGCACCAGGATGCCGGCCGCGATGGTCAGTCCGCTCGCGGCCCGGACCGCCCAGGCGAGCCGGCGCACGAGGCTGTTGATCGTATCGAGCGCTTCCTTGACCCGCACCGAAGTCACCGTTGGGAACGCCCGCGTCACCTCGCGCATGACGGCAAGCTCGCTGTCGGAGCGGGCGCCCTCGGGCATGGTCACCGTGGCAAGCACCATGTGCGGCGCGCCGGCGAAGGTGTTCGGCGAGAACACCATGACGAAGTTGATCGACAGCGACGTCCAGTCGACCGTCCGGAGATTGGCGATCTTCGCGGTGATCGGGCGGCCGAGCACGTTGACCTCGACTTCGTCGCCGATGGCGAGACCGAGCTCACCGGCGATCTCGTCGGCGAAGGAGACGAGTGGCGGACCGTCGTAGTCCGAGGGCCACCACTCGCCGGCGACGATCCTGCCGTTCTCGGGTGGCGTTTCCGAATAGGTGATGCCGCGGTCGCCGCGCAGCACCCAGCCCGCTTCCGGCGGCGCGGGATAGTCGGCGACCGGGATGCCCTTCAGCGACACGAAGCGGCCGCGCAGCATCGGCACCTCCTCGACCCTGCCGTCGGGAACCGTCGCGGACACCGTTTCGCGGAACGCCTCGGCATCGCCACGGGGGATGTCGAGGAAGAAGAAGCTCGGCGCGCGGTCAGGCAGGGCGACCGTGAGCTGGCGGGTCAGGTTGCCGTCGATCAGCGCGATGGTGACGAGCAGCGTCAATCCGAGGCCGAGCGACAGGACGACGCTCGGCGTGACGGCGCCCGGGCGATGGATCGCGGCGACGGCGAGCCGCCATTCCAGCCAGCGACTGTGCGGGATGCGGCGTGCGAGCGCCATGATGCCGACGCCGACGAGCCGGAGCACCACGAAGGCGGCGACCGTGCCGCCGACGAACAGCGCTGCCATGAAGGGCTCGTAGGCCAGGCCGACGGTCAGACCGATCAGGGCCAGCAGGATTGCCGCGAGTGCGGCGATGTAGACGAAGCGCGGCCGCGCCCGGACGGCGGCGACATGTTCGCGGTAGAGCGCCGTTGCCGGCACCTCGCGGGCCCGGCCCAACGGCCACAGCGCAAAGGCCAGCGCGATCAGGACGCCGTAGGCGAGCGCCTGCAGGAGCTTGGCCGGGTAAACACCGGGCACCGCGTCGGCGACCGGCAGCACGCTGGCCAGTGCCGAGCCTGCGAGCCACGGCGTCAGCGCGCCGACGATCAGCCCGATCAGGATCGCTGCGAGCGCGAGCAGCAGGATTTCGGCGAGATAGCTGCGAAAGATCATGCCGCCGCCGGCGCCGAGGCTCTTCAGCGTCGCGATCGTGCCGCGCCGGCCATCGAGATAGGCGCTGACCGCGTTGGCGACGCCGACACCGCCGACGACCAGCGCGGTCAGGCCGACGAGCGTCAGGAACATGGTGAAACGGTAGATCTGGTCGCGCAGGCCGGGCGCTGCGTTGGACCGGTCGCGGATCCGCCAGCCTGCGTCGGGGTATTTTTCCTGCGTCTGCGTCTTGGCGGCGGCCACGTCGGATTCGGACGCGGGCTCGGGCAGGGCGACCCGGTAGCGCCAGCGCACGAGGCTGCCCGGCTGTACAAGGCCGGTGGCCTCAAGCGCCTCGGTTGAAATGACGACCCTCGGACCCCAGCCGAGCCCGCTACCGAGCCGGTCGGGTTCGCGGGCGATGAGGCCGTTTAGGACGAACTCGGCGTTGCCGATCGAAACGGCATCGCCCACCTCAATTCCCAGGCGCTCGGCGAGGCCGGCGTCAGCGACGAGGCCGGGCTTTTCTCCGGTGGCCGAAATCAGGTCATGCAGATCGCCGCCGGCCGCTTCGCCGTCGCCCTCGATCTCGAAGGTGCCGAACAGGGGATAGGCGCCGTCGACGGCCTTGAGTTCTATCAGCGTCTGGGCGCCTGAGTCCGGCGTCCGGGCCATGGCCCGCAGGGTGGCGATTTCCGAGACGCGTCCCAGAGAGTCGAGATAGGTCAGCTGGTCCGCTTCGAGCTGCCGGTGGATGACCGAAAACGTCAGGTCGCCACCCAGGATCGCCTGCCCTTCTTCGGAAATGCCGTTGACCAGCGAGCGGGACACCGACCCGACCGAAGCGATCGCCGCGACGCCGAGCGCGATGCAGCCGATGAATACATAGAAGCCCCGGAGACCGCCGCGCAGTTCGCGCAGGGCGAACCGAAGCGGCAGGGGGAGCCGGCGCGCGATCGCCGCCAGGGGATCCGGACCGCCCGATGCCGCCGCATCTGTCATTGGGCAGCAATCTGCGTGTGGTGCACAGAGGCGCCGTCGATCTCGCCGTCGCGCATGGCGATCACGCGGCCGCTGCGTTCGGCGAGCGCGAGATCGTGGGTCACCATGACGAGTGTGGTCCCGCGCTCGCGGTGCAGGGAGAACATCAGGTCGACGATCTGTTCGCCGGTGGTGGCGTCGAGATTGCCGGTCGGTTCGTCGGCGAACAGGATCGCCGGTTCCACGACGAGCGCACGCGCCAGCGCGACGCGCTGCCGCTGACCGCCGGAGAGCTGCGCCGGCCGGTGGTCCAGACGGTCGGCGATGCCGAGGCGCGCCCCCAGCGTGGCCAAGCGAGCCTGCGCCGGCTCCAGCCGACCGGCGACCTCCGCCGGCAGCAAGGCGTTCTCGCGCGCCGACAGGTTCGGGATCAACTCGAAGGTCTGGAACACGAACCCGATCTCGTCGCGGCGCAGCGCCGTCAGCGCGTCGTCGTCCAAGCCGCCGGTGTCGGTGCCACGGATGCGCACGACGCCGGCGTCGGGCGCGTCCAGCAGTCCCATGAGGTGCAGCAGCGTCGACTTGCCGCTGCCCGACGGACCCATGACCGCCACGAAGCTTCCCGGCGCGACCTGCAACGAGACGTCGTCCAGAGCGCGAATCTCGACCTCGCCCAGGCGGTAGATCTTGCGGATCCCCTCGACCTCGAGCGCAGGCACGGCGGACGGAGCGGCGTCGGTCATTCGGTTCCTCTCAGAGCGACGACGGGCGGCAGCTGGGCGGCGCGACGGGCCGGCAGCAGCGAGGCCAGCAGTCCGACCGCCGGCGCGGCCGCCAACGCGATCGCGACCAGCGTCCAGGGAAGCACGGGACGGATGTAGTAGCCGGTCAGCGCCGCCGCGCCGCTGGTGACCACGTCGGCCAGCAGCAGGCCGAACGCCACGCCCAGCAGGCTGCCGAGCAGCACGACCACCAGGCCCTCGGCGATCACGACGCGGCGCAAGCCGGAGCGCGTCAGGCCCAGGGTTCGCAGCGTCGCCATCTCGCGCATGCGGGACGAAAGGTTCATGCCGAGCGTGTTGGCGACGCCCAGCGCGGCGATGGCCACCGCCAGGATCAGGAGCGTGTTGGTCGTCGTGAAGGTGCGTTGGCTGAGGGCGACGATCTCCGCCCGGTACTCGTCGTTGGGGGTCGCGTCGAGGTACAGCTGAGGGAAGGCGTCCAGCAGACGCTGCCGCACCTCGCGCACGTCCTCGCCCGGATCGACCGTCAGGACGAACAGGTCGGGCGTCCCCCCGCCGAACCGGTCCATCCGGTCGATCGAGGCGACGATCGTCTCGCCGCCGCCGGTGAAGTCGACCACGACGCCACCGATCGTGAACGGCTCGAAGCCGTCCGAGGTGCGCAGCACGATCTCGTCGCCGCGGCTCAAGCCGAAGCGCTCCTGGATCGTGCTGGCGACCAGCACGGACTGCGGATCGACGAGCGCCTCGTAGCCTGCGGCGTCGTCCCCCTGACCCTGGATGTACTGGAAGCTTCCGAAGCCTCCGTCGGGGTCGAAGCGGTCGGGATCGACGAGGATCAGGGCGACGCTGCGGCCGCGCGGCTGATCCTCCGGCTGGAAGCGCACCACGCGGATCCCGACGCCGGACACCTGGTCCACGCCGTCGATCTCGGCCGCCGCGGCTTCGAAGTCGGTCGGGAAGGAGACCGGCGAGGTCACGAACAGGTCCCCGACGATCGTCGTATCCACCCAGTCGGAGACGATCTGGTTGATGCCCGACACCATCGAGCCGACACCGATCACCAAGCCGGTCCCGACGACGACCGTGCCGACCGCCACGCCGTTGCGACTGGCGCTGTGATCGGCGAACGTGGCGCCCAGGCGACCGGCCACGCCGAAGGCGGAGCGCAGCAGCGGCTCGACCAGGCGCAATGTCGGCCGGAGCAGGCTGCGGGCCGCGAGGGCCGTGCCGACCGAGAAGGCCGCGCTGGCCGAGCCCATCGCCTGCGGCTGGCACGCGGTGCGGCTGGCGAAACGCGCGCTGAACCGTCCGCTCGACAAGGCGCGCTGCCTGGTGCTGGGTGGCGGGGCCATCGGCTTCGGCGCGGCGTTGGTGCTGCGCGCCCAGGGCGCGGG
>NZ_CAJXKH010000086.1 GCF_913055755.1 uncultured Microbulbifer sp. | reverse complement strand
CGCCCTGCGCCGCTTCAAGCGCTCCTGCGAGAAAGCCGGTGTACTCTCCGAAGTACGTCGCCGCGAGTTTTACGAAAAGCCCACCGCTGTTCGCAAGCGCAAGGCTGCCGCTGCTGTAAAGCGTCACGCCAAGAAACTGCAGCGCGAAAACCGCAAGTTCCAGCGTCTCTACTGAGTTAGAGCCTTTTCTCTCGCTCACAGCACGCTTAGCGAACGCGGTTCGCGATCAAAACGGCGCCCGAGCCTGACTCGCGCGCCGTTTTTTATTGCCGGAATCCCACCTGCCGACGGCAGCACTTCCGCAGCGGCAGGCCTTGGGGCTATTCTTAGCCCTCTTTACCGCACGACCAATTTAACAATACCAGCGAACGGATCACCCCCATGAGCACACTCAAGGAAACCCTGGCCACCGCCACCAAAGACGCCATGAAGGCCCGCGAAAAAGCGCGCCTCGCCACCCTGCGCCTGGTCAATGCGGAGATCAAACGGGTCGAAGTGGACGAGCGCATCGAGCTGGACGACGCCCGCATCCTCGCCCTGCTGGACAAAATGACCAAGCAGCGCCGCGACTCCATCACCCAGTACGAAAAGGCCGGGCGCCCGGAACTGGCGGCGGTAGAACAGCAGGAAATCGACGTGATCCAGGAATTCCTGCCGGAACAGCTGGGCGAAGCCGAGATTCAGGAAATCGTCGCCGCCGCGGTCAAGGAAACCGGCGCCAGCAGCATGGCGGACATGGGCAAGGTGATGGCCCTGGTAAAACCCCAGGTGCAGGGCCGTGCGGATATGGGTGCGGTGAGCAAGCTGGTCAAAGCCTCTTTCTAACGGGCGCCAAGCACTCCCTATGGCAGGCAAGATCCCGCAGTACTTTATCGACGACCTGTTGGCCCGCGCGGACATAGTTCCGGTGGTCGACAGCCGGGTGAAGCTGCGCAAGACAGGGAAAAACTATTCCGCCTGCTGCCCGTTTCACGATGAAAAAACACCATCTTTTACCGTAAGTCCGGATAAACAGTTCTATTACTGTTTCGGCTGCGGCGCCAGCGGCAACGCCGTCGGCTTCCTGATGGAATACGACCGCCTGCCGTTTCCGGAAGCGGTGGAGAAGCTGGCCGCCAGCCTGGGACTGGACGTTCCCCGCGAGCAACTGGCTCCGGGGCAGGTCAAGCGCCAGCAGGAGAGCCAGGGGCTCTACCAGCTGACGGAAAAGGCCGCCGAGTTCTACCGCGACCAGCTGAAAAACCACCGCGCCGCCGGCAACGCCATCGCCTACTTGCGCAATCGCGGGCTCAGCGGCGCCATCGCCCGCGACTTCGGCATCGGCCTGGCTCCGCCCGGCTGGGACAATCTGCTCAACCACCTCGGCACCAGCGCCGAAAAAGCGGAGCAGCTCGAGCGCGCCGGCCTCGCCATCCGCCGCCAGGACAGCGATGGCAACTCTAGTAAAAAAGGGGGCGGCAAGAACGAACCCGGCAAGCGCCACCACTACGACCGCTTCCGCAACCGCATCATGTTCCCGATCCGCGACCAGCGCGGGCGCACCATCGCCTTTGGCGGCCGGGTGCTGGGGGACGAAAAGCCCAAGTACCTCAACTCCCCGGAAACCCCGATCTTCCACAAGGGGCGCGAACTCTACGGCCTGTGGGAAGCCCGTCAGGCCAACCGCGAGCTCAAACGCCTGATCGTGGTGGAAGGCTATATGGACGTGGTGGCGCTGGCCCAGTTCGACATCCGCTGCGCCGTCGCCACCCTCGGCACCGCCTGCGGCGAGGACCATATCCAGCTCGCCTTCCGCCACACCCAGGAAATCGTGTTCTGCTTCGACGGCGACCAGGCCGGGCGCACCGCAGCCCGCCGCGCACTGGAAGCCGCCCTGCCCCACATGCAGGACGGCCGCAGCCTGCGCTTCCTGCTGCTGCCGGAAGGGGAGGATCCCGACACCCTGGTGCGCCAGATCGGCGGCGAGCGCTTCGAGCAGATGATCGAGGAACAGGGCCGCCCGCTGGAAGACTTCCTGTTCGACCTGCTGGGCGAGGGTATCAACCTGCAGACCATGGACGGCCGCGCGCGCCTGTCCAAGGCCGCGGCACCGCTACTCGACCGCCTGCAGGCCGGCGTCTACCGCCAGCTCATGTTCCAGCAACTGGCCCGGCGCACCGGCCTCGAGCAGGACATGCTGGAAGAGATCATCGCCGCGGAGAAAGCCCGCGCAGCCAAACTCGCCCAGCAGGCGCAGCCCGCCGCCCCCGCGACTGCCAGTGCGCGCCCGCAGACCGGCACCTCCCAGCCGCAAACCGCGCCGGCCCGTTTGACGCAGCCACAGCCGGCCCAGCCCCATTCAGTGCAGGTGCCGCCCGGTGATGTCGGACCACCGGCGGACTATGACGCTCCACCGCCAGAATACGACGACTACCCGCCGGAACCGGGTTACGAAGAGCCTGGCCAGAGACAGCGCGCAACACCGACCAGGCGCAGCGGCCAGTACCGCCTGCCCGCCGAGCGCATGCTGATCGCCCTGCTGCTGCACCACCCGCAACTGGCCCAGCTGATCGAAGACTGCAAGCGCTTCCGCGACAGCAACGACGCCGACCTGCAACTGTTTGCCGACCTGGTGGAGCTGCTGAAGACCCGCCCGGAATACAACCTCAACCAGCTGCTGGGCTACTGGCGCGCCCACCACGGTGCCGACTCCTGTGACCGACTGGCCAATCTCGCTAACTCGCAGCTGGTGACCGGCGCCCGTATGCTGGCCCTGAACGGCCAGTACCAGGAATACGATCCGCAGACCGAATTCAGCGATTGCCTGCGCCGCCTGGACCACGCCGCCGAAAAGCAGCGCAAGCGCGGCGTGCTCGACCAGCTGAAAAGCAGCGGCAACCAGCTGGGAGAAGAGCAGCTGGCCCTGCTGGCCCAGTGGCGGCGCAAACAAGACTGACCCTCGGCGAAGGCGCTGATACCGGGTCTTGCAAGGCAATACCCGGTGTCGGTGCCGCCTCCCATCTTTATATAAACACCCCCTTGAAATCCCATTCTCCAGCACCATATACACAGGCCCGCCGCGAAAAGACCGGCGGGCTCTGGAATACAGGCGCCCGGACAACCCGAGCCACCACTGCCTTGACAGTCACTGTGGTTATTGCTTACGCAAATACGCTATAATCCCGCGTCTTTGTCCAAACAAAAGTCCCGACTAATCCCCCAAGTTTTCAGGGTTGTGCATGACCGACAAAACCCAGCAGCAAAAAACCACCTCCCGCATCCGCGAGCTGATCGCCCGCGGCAAAGAGCAGGGCTACCTGACCTATGCGGAAGTGAATGACCACCTGCCCGAGGACATCTCCGATCCCGATCAGGTGGAAGACATCATCGGCATGATCAACGACATGGGCATCAAGGTGTTTGAAAGCGCCCCGGATGCCGAAGAGTTGTTGATGGCCGAAGGCGACAGCTCCGCCGACGAAATTGCCGCCGCCGAAGCCGCCGCCGCCCTGGCCGCGGTAGAGTCCGACGTAGGCCGCACCACCGACCCGGTGCGCATGTACATGCGCGAAATGGGTACCGTGGAACTGCTCACCCGCGAGGGCGAGATCGCCATCGCCAAGCGTATCGAAGAAGGCCTGCGCGAGCTGATGGCCGCCATGGCCTACTGGCCGGGCGCGGTACAGAAGATCATCGACGAATACGAACTGATCGAGAAGGAAGAGCGCCGCATCCCCGACGTGATCGCCGGCTGGCTCGACCCCGCCGACGAAGTGCCCCCGGGCGCCCAGGCCGGCCAGGCCGCCGAGCAGTCCAAGTCCAGCAACAAGGATGATGACGACGAAGAGTCCGACGGCGACGATGACGACGATGACGATTCCGAGGAAGAGGAAGAGAACGTTGGCGGCATCGACCCGGAAGAGCTGGCCGATCGCATGAAGGCGCTGATCGCCGCGCAGAAGAAAGCCGACGCCGCGATCAAGAAGCACGGCCGCGACTCCAAACAGGCCGGCGAGGCCATGGAAGCCGTGGGCGATGTATTCCGCTTCTTCAAGCTGGCACCGCGCCAGTTCGACCCGCTGTACAACGAAGTCCGCAGCATTCTCGACGACGTGCGCGAGCAAGAGCGCGCGATCATGAGCATGTGCATCAAGCGTGCCCGCATGCCGCGCAAGACCTTCATCAAGGAGTTCCCGGGCAACGAGACCAACGAGGACTGGATCCCGGCGATCATCAAGAAAAAGCGCGACTACTCCGACGCCCTGCGCCAGGTAGCGGAAGAGATCCAGCGCGCCCAGCGCAAACTGCAGCAGTCCCAGGACAAGGCCCAGCTGGATATCGGCCAGATCAAAGAGATCAACCGCCGCATGTCCATCGGTGAGGCCCGCTCCCGCCGCGCCAAGAAGGAAATGGTCGAGGCCAACCTGCGCCTGGTGATTTCCATCGCCAAGAAGTACACCAACCGCGGCCTGCAGTTCCTGGACCTGATCCAGGAGGGCAACATCGGCCTGATGAAAGCGGTAGACAAGTTTGAATACCGCCGCGGTTACAAGTTCTCCACCTACGCCACCTGGTGGATTCGCCAGGCGATCACCCGCTCCATTGCAGACCAGGCGCGCACCATCCGTATTCCGGTGCACATGATTGAGACCATCAACAAGCTCAATCGCATCAGCCGCCAGATGCTGCAGGAGATGGGCCGCGAACCCACTCCGGAAGAGCTGGGCGAGCGCATGGATATGCCGGAAGACAAGGTGCGCAAGGTGCTGAAGATCGCCAAGGAGCCCATCTCCATGGAAACTCCGATCGGCGACGATGAAGACTCCCATCTGGGCGACTTTATCGAAGACCAGAACCAGTCTTCCCCGGTGGATACTGCCACCGCTACCGGCCTGCACGACGCCACCCGCTCCGTGCTCTCCGGTTTGACTGCACGGGAGGCCAAGGTACTGCGCATGCGCTTCGGTATCGACATGAACACCGACCACACCCTCGAGGAAGTGGGCAAGCAGTTCGACGTTACCCGCGAGCGTATCCGCCAGATCGAAGCCAAGGCGTTGCGCAAACTGCGTCACCCCTCGCGCTCCGAACATCTGCGCAGCTTCCTGGACGAATAAATCGTCCACAATAAAAAGCCCGGCTCGCCGGGCTTTTTTTATGACATTTTATTGACAGGGCATCGGTTAAAATCCGCTGCCAAGTCCACATACCGGGACCAACCCTTATCCAAACCATGGGGCGCAAGAAAACTGCCATGCAAGACCAGTTCGTGAACAAGCCCGGCAAGACCGGTATTTCCCGTTTGATCGATGCTACCGGCTACTCCTGGGCCGGCCTGATTGCCACCTGGCGCAATGAAGCCGCATTCCGCCAGGAAGTCTCCCTCGCGGTCATCCTGATTCCCGCCGCCCTGTGGCTCGGCGGCAGCGGCGTCGAGCGCGCCCTGCTGGTCGGGGTCACCCTGCTGGTAATGATTGTCGAACTGCTCAACAGCGCCGTGGAAGCGGTGGTGGACCGGGTGGGCCCGGAAAAGCACCCGCTATCCAAGATTGCCAAAGACACCGGCTCCGCCGCCGTTTCCCTGTCACTACTGCTGTGGCTCAGCACCTGGGGCTGTATCCTGCTGCCGCGCTGGATCGGCTGAGGCCCCCACCTGCACGCGGGATAGCCCGACAAAATTCGTGACCGCCGGGCACCCAGCCCGGCAGCCCCCCGCCCACCAACTAAAATTCCTGAACGATCGTACCAATTGGCGCATGCAATGGATCTGCGTGCCGTGAACAAATGCCAAGCCAATAACGAACCAGGGATGGAATCATGTCGTATCCCCGTGCGGGTCATGGGAAAAAGGCGCTCGGCGCCTGCACACCTACGCTGCTCAGTATCGCGCTCGCAAGTATCCTCTCTCCCCAGTCTCAGACCACCAATGCCGACACCCTGTTTGGCGCCGGTGATGACCGCTACACACTGTCCACAGGCAGCCCTGCCGCAGGGGACGAAACCGCCGTTGTCAGTGGCGGCAGTGGCAACGATCTGCTCGTTCTCGACGGCATTGCACTCGGCAACCCGGCGCGCCTGTTGCACTGGGAAACCCTGCAATTAGACGCCAGCAGACTGACCCTGGACAGCAATCTGATCCTCGGCGATAGCGCCGGCCTGCCGGGCCAGCTACAAGTGGATGCCGACAGCACCCTGCTGGTACCGCACCTCAGCACAGCGGTGGCCCCCAGCAGCGGCCAGTCGCTCACGGTGATCAATCACGGCACCATCGATATGCGCGGCACCACCGCCAACAGCCTGCTGGTCTATGGGGATTTCACAGGCAGCGGGCACATTCATATGGACCTGGTGGCGGAAGGGGATGACAGCCTCGCCGACCGCCTGATCATCAGCGGCGGCCAGGCCCGCGGCAATACCGAGCTGGTGTTCAACCACCTCGCCGGCAGCGGTGCGGAAACCGAAAACGGTATCCTGGTAGTGGAAACCCGCGATGGCGGCAGCACCAACAGCAACGCCTTCTACATGAATGGCTCCGTGTCTGCAGGCCCCTACGAGTACTTCCTGTTCCGCGGCGCCGATGAGCCGGAGGAGTCGGACAACTGGTACCTGCGCTCTACCCTGCTACCGGGGGACGTTGCCGCCACAGCTCCGAGTGAGAACTTTTCCACCGCCTCGGCATTTAACGGCAACCAGCTCAGCACAGGCGACAGCGTCGCGGAATCGCCCACAGCGCAATTGATAGCAACGGCACCCGCCGCCGGCGATGCACCGCTGCGCCTGTATCGCCCTGAAATCCCCCTGTATGCCCAGGCCAAGTCCCTCGCCCGTCTCACCTCGCTACAGGAGATCGGCAGCTACCACAAACGCCGCGGGGAACAGCGCAGCTGGTTTGACGGCAGCAGCAAAGACTGGGTACGGGTTCACCACTTGCGCGCGGATTACAACTGGCAGGGGGATGTCAGCAACCGCTTCGATGGCAGCATTACCGGCTTCCAGGTGGGCACCAACTTCTATGCGGCCCCCACCTGCACCGGCGGCGCGCGGGAGTCCGGCATTTTTCTCGGTAGCACCCGCGCCAGCGGAGACGTCAGCGGCTTTGCCCGCGGCTTCAGCGACTACGCCGCCGGCAGCAATCAGCTCACCAGCCACCATGTGGGTTACTACTTCAACGACTACCGGCCCAACATGGGCTACCTGGATATCACCGCCAAGGTCGCCTACCTCAAGCTGGAGAGCCAGTCGTCCCGCGGCATCGACAGCACCGTCAGCGGTTCCCAGCTGACGCTGTCGGCGGAGAAAGGCTTCACCCTGCCCGCAAGTGACGTCTTCAACCTCGAACCACAGCTGCAGTTAATCGCCAACTACAGCAACCTGAGCGCCTACAACGACGGCATTTCCTGGGTGGAGCCGGACATGACCCCGGAACTGAACTTCCGCGCCGGCCTGCGGGGCTACAACACCGACGGGGTACTGTCTGACCTGGGCCTGCGCCTGTACCTGTTCGGCAACCTCTGGCACACCCTCGGCGGCAACGACCAGCTGCTGTTCGACGCCGAGCTGCAGCTGAACCTGGAACGGGAAGCCACCTGGGGAGAATTCGGCGGCGGCGTGGTGCTGCTGGAACACAAACTGGGCAGCGCCTTCCTGAACCTGGGCTACCAGCGCTCCCTGGACGACCTGGACTGGTCCGCCGGCAGCGCCAGCCTCGGCTTCAACTGGTCCTGGTAACCCGGGAGGCAAACCCCGCCACAACCGCAAAGCCGTTGATTTGCCTGAAAAAATCGAGTACTTTGCAACCCGCTCGCGCACCGTCGCGGGCGTCTCTCAGTGGGGGCCCTTAGCTCAGTTGGTTAGAGCATCCGACTCATAATCGGCAGGTCCTGGGTTCAAGTCCCGGAGGGCCCACCAACCCGCCATTCCATACAAGCTTTAGCACCGCTGGTGATATCGCCAGTAATGTTGAACCGGTTTAAGCCGCCCAGCCCTCCGATAGGACCTCAGCCTGCTTCAACACCAATTCAACCGCTTCCTCCTGCATGTCCGGCGGGTACTTATAACGCTTGAGTACCCGCTTCACCAGTAACCGCAACTTTGCCCGCACGGACTCACGCACCTGCCAGTCGACGGTAGTGCTGTTACGCAACCGCAATGTGAGCTCCATAGCGATGGTGCGCAACACTTCCTCACCGAGATCTCGTACCGAGGCCTCGTTCATCTCCAGCGCCTCATAAAAGGCCAGCTCGTCATCGTTCAGACGTAGCTCCTCTCCTCGGTTCGCAGCTGCCTTGAATTCCTTGGCCATGGCAATCAGCTCTTCGATCACCTGGGCCGTTTGGATGGAGCGGTTCTGGTATTTCACCAGGGTATCCTTGAGGCGATCGGAGAATTTTTTGGCCTGTACCACGTTCTTGGCGCTGCGGGTCTTGATCTCGTCGGCCAGCAGGCGCTCCAGGATCTCCACCGCCAGATTGCGGTGCTTCATCGCCGCAACTTCCTGCATGAATTCTTCTGACAGAATGGAGATGTTCGGCTTGTCGAGCCCTACCGCCTCAAAGATATCCACAACCCTGTCAGAGACGATGGCATTGCTCAGAACCTGCCGCATCCGCGCCTGCTTTTCGGCATCGGTCAGTTTCTTGTCCGACTGCCCGCGTTTGATCAAGGCGGCCCGTATGGCCTGCAGGAAGGCGATTTCCTCCTTCACTGTCGCGGCCTCATCCAGAGTGCCGCACAGTGCATAGGCCTTGCTGATGGCCAACACGGTGTCGCAGTAGCGGGCCTTGCCTTCCTCTTGCCCAAGTACGAAGTCCATCACCGGTGCCATCAGTTCCAGCGGCCGGCTGGCGAAGTCGGAATAGTCGCAACCGTGCAGCAGCGCCCGCACTACCTCCAGTTTTTCCAGCAGCACTGCCAGCGCCTCGTGAGCATCGACTGTTGGCTTACCGCGTCCATGGCTCGCCGTATAGGTCTTCAGCGCCTCCTTCAGTTCGGTGGCGATGCCGATATAGTCCACCACCAGCCCACCCGGCTTGTCACCGAATACCCGGTTTACCCGCGCAATCGCCTGCATCAGGTTGTGGCCCTTCATGGGTTTGTCGATATACAGGGTATGCAGACAGGGGGCATCGAAGCCGGTGAGCCACATATCCCGCACGATCACCAGCTGAAGGGGGTCGCTGGGATCTTTCACCCGCTGCTCGAAGCGCTTCAGGGTTTCTTTGGGGTGGATGTGCGGGCGGAAGTGCGCAGGGTCCGAGGCAGAGCCGGTCATCACCACTTTGATAGCGCCTTTCTCGGTATCGGTATCGTGCCACTCCGGGTGGATCGCGGTAATGGCGTTGTACATATCCACGCAGATAGCGCGGCTCATGCAGACGATCATTCCCTTGCCGGGAATTGCGGACTGCCGTGTGGCGAAGTGCTGGACGATATCACCGGCCACCTGCTTGATCCGAGGCTCGGCCCCTACCACCGCGGCCAATGCAGCCCATCGGCCTTTGAAGCGCTCTCCGGCCTCTTCCTCATCCGCCTCGGTCAGCTCATCGACCTCGGCGTCGATCAGCGGCAGCGCGTCCTCCTTCAGTTCGATCTTGGCCAAGCGGGATTCGTAGTGGATGGGTACCGTGGCACCGTCCTTCACCGCCTGCTCCACGTCATACACATGGATGTAGTCGCCGAAGACCGCGCGGGTATCCTTGTCTTCCAGCTCAATGGGGGTACCGGTGAAGCCGACGAAGGTGGCGTGAGGCAGGGCATCGCGCAAATGCTTGGCGTACCCGTACTGGTACTTACCGGACTCGGTGAGTCGCGCCTTGAGGCCGTACTGGCTGCGGTGCGCCTCATCGCTGATCACCAGCACATTGTCCCGCTCGCTCAGCGCAGGGTGCTGGCTCTCCCCGTCGAGCAAGGCAAATTTCTGGATGGTGGTGAAGATGATGCCGCCGGAAGCCTGTGCCGACAGCAATCGCCGCACTTCATCGCGGCTGTCCGCCTGCACCGGTGTCTGCCGCAATAGCTGGCGCGCCGCACTGAAGGTCTGGAACAGCTGCCCGTCCAGATCATTGCGGTCGGTGACGATCACCAGGGTCGGATTACCCAGCTCCGCACTGCCGGCCAGCTTGGCGGCGAAGCAGCACATGGAAATACTCTTGCCCGAGCCCTGGGTGTGCCACACCACACCCCCACGATTACTTCCCGCCTGATACGCCTCGATGGCGGTCTGGGTCGCCGCGCGTACGGCAAAGAACTGGTGGTAGCCGGCGATCTTCTTGATGACCTTGCCACGGTCTTCTTCGAAGATGATGAAGTGGCGCAGGTAATCGAGCCAGCGCTCCGGCGCAAATAGGCCACGCACCAGCACCTCCAATTCTAGCTTACCGATATCCTCATCCCGCTCACCGGTGATGCTGCGCCAAGGCAGATAGCGCTCCTGATTGGCCGTGAGCGAACCCAGTCGCGCCTGCTGACCATCCGAGATCACCAGTGCCGCGTTGGGCACGAACAAATCCGGGACCTGCTCCTTGTAGGTATCGATCTGGTTGTAGGCGGCCCAGATATCGGTCTTCTCATCGGCGGGGTTCTTCAGCTCAATCACCGCCAGCGGCAGGCCATTGACGAACACCACCATGTCCGGCCGGCGTTTGCGCTGGCCCACCACGGTGAACTGGCGCACCACTAGCCAATCGTTATTCTCTGGGCTCTCGAAGTCGATCAGGCGCACGAACACGCCCTCGGTCACTTCCTTGCCGGCCACATCGACGTTGACACCATCCACCAGTAGCTTGTGGAACCCGCGGTTGCCCTGCGCCAGCACCGGCGCTTCCTGGTTGGTGACCACATGGAAGGCCTCCTCCCGCGCCACCTCCGGCAGGTAGCGGTTGAGGCGCTCGATCGCGGCCTTCAGGCGTGGGCGCAGGATCACCTGCTGCCAGTCATCGCGCTCGGCATCGGGGGTATCGGGCGCAATCGCCTCGCCCTGAATAACCTGGTAACCGGTGTCTTCGAACCAGGTCTGGCAGAGGTCTTCAAGCTGGTCTTCGGTAATCATGCTGGTTCCGTTAGCTCCATCACATCAGCGACAAGACAAAGCCTGTCCGCCCGAAATCGGGAAATTTCGCCAGGCCCGGCGACCTTGGCCAAGTGCAGCTCTTCCTCCCCCTCTGTCACCAGTCGATATCCGGGGAAAGCACCGCTGGGCGAGCTCGCCAAATCGAAGCCAGTTAGTGAACTCAGCAGGCTTTTACCATCAAAGTTCAAAAGCGCCTCGAACCACTGCTTGATGCCCTCGTCACCGCTGGCATAAACAATGGATGATGCCGTTTCTCTGGCCATCTGGTCTTCTCGGATTCTTTGTGCAATGTACAACCAGCAGGCGTTCTCCCATCTAACGACAGCCTTGTCCTCAAGCTGGGCCGAAAGCGGCAATCGGGAGCGCAGTCTGATCCCAGCGACATAAGCCAGCCATCCCAAAACACCCACGAACCTGGACCACTCCCGGGTGGTGAAGACGGACTCGTCACTGGCTGCGCTAAAGAATTCATCGTTATCACGGAGGAAGTTTCTGCACAGTTCAGCGAGCAAGTCCCGACATGCAGTAGGCGATACCCAGTCTTCTCCCTTGGCCTGAACCACCCTCTGCATAAACATGGCCAAACCGAGAGCAGAAGAGAGACCACGCTTTGTTTCGCCATCTAAACTTTTTTTCAACTTGGCGATAGCGCGATCAAACCGCTTTACGCAGTTCAACCTGGTTTCTTCAACGCCTATCGAATCGACCGGGGCCAAATCGTCATCGGCATTTACAGCTTCTTCTTCGGAACGTCCGAACTTATCTTCGATCGAACTGCGCTCGGCGAAAAAGCTCGACTCGTCACAGGTTCGAATGAGTACGTCCAGAATAAGACCTACATCATCGGCAACGTTAAGCCGACTTCTGATCTGCCCGGCGTTGCCACCGGGACCATCCAGGTCGGCCAACAGAGAACCGGGAACCTCGGCTTCGCCCGTGGCCACAACCCCCGCTTCTCGGGCCAGCGTTGCCACACGGTTACCTCCCCGAATGTCATTTTCCTCGAGCTGACTAATGCAATCGAAAATCATCCCCAGATCAATGGCATCGGTATCAATAGAGCCCATCGCTTGGCGTACCTTTCGCTCAAGCCCTGTATGACTCAGACGCTCAATTTCCCGCACATGGTGAAGCAAAATCGTGGCGACTAATTTTCCCTCGACTCTGACTTGAATCAGAGACTGCCCAAGAACCCGCTCTGCTGGCACCAGGATGGCGTCGGCCACCAACTTAAAATCCAGCGACTGCCAAACTTCGTTGCTGTCGAAGAAACCGAGGCTCAAGTGATCGCCCCACTCCGGTGCCCGCGGGATGGAGATATCTTCGCCCCCCAAAACAGGCAGCACACAAATAACCGCACTGGCTTCCTGGCTTTCGCTCTCCTGCTCCAACGGATGATCCAGAGAGTCTACTAGTGGCGCATCAGCTAGCCGGGGCAATCCGAGTGACTGCGCGATGTCATCAATATCTTGGTCCTGCCTCACCAGAACGGCCTCGGCATTGCTGTTCACCCCTGATCTCAGCCAGGCTGGCGCCGAAAGGTTGGCGCTGCCGGAGATCAGACAGCTACGCGCGCTACCCTGCAGATACAGCAGCTTGGCATGGGAGTACCGGTTCTGCTCGTCACTCGGAAGAAGCACGGAGCTAGCTTCAACTACCCGCGCCGAGCCCGTGTCCAGCAGCCCTTTCGGTGCCTTGACGAATCGCTGTTGAATCCCCAGGTGAAAGGAGAGTGGCTGCAAAGCGGCCAGTGCATCTACAAACCCCAGCTGCTTATCGAAAAACGCTGAGACCCCGTATATCCGCAAATCTTCCTTGGGTATCTCACTGGCCACCTGACTCCAGAGGCTCCCTGTACTTGCACTGGACCAAACCAGCTGCATGCCGGGCATCGCAGTCGCCGAACTGGGCTTCAGCCAGCTGACCAGCTTAGGCACCTTGTTAATCGACGCAGCAATCTCCCTTGGCAGAGCAGCGCCGTAGTCCTCCAGCCAGGTCAAAAATGCACGAAAGGCGGAATGAAACAATGACAGCGACTGTTCGTTTTCGCCTCTTTTGAAGCGCACGACGTTGGTGATTTCCAGGTTCCTGCCAAAGCCGGACAAGGTGACATTGTGGCTGCCAACGGCTAGAAGACCCTTGTTTTTACCCAGCAACAGCAGCAACTTCGGATGAAAGGCTCCGCCGCAATTCATCGGTGCAAGACTGTAGGTTAGGCCCGCTGACTGGGGCGTGTAGTCTTCTAGCGCCTGGTGGAGCATCCCCTGATCAACAAACAGCGCCTGGTGGTCGATACCGGCGCTGCGCATCTTGGGCAGGAGCACGTTTTCATAGAAGCTCAAATCCACGTTAAACGTAGAGAGCAGGCAGGAGGTATAACCACCCTTCTTGATTTCGTCGAAAAGAGAAATACCTTCAGCCATTCACCTGCTCCTCGAACTGTCTACCACGAGCGGTGGTACATACCAGGCCGTTAGCCCTCTGCAATAGCCCCAAGTCTGTGAGTATTCGCACCGCCTGGGTAAAGCGGGGGCTGGTATTGGGAGCCGCTGGCACCTTGCGAACCGTAATGCCCATTTCCCCGGGAATGAAACGGAAGGTATTCTGGCCCTGCTGACGCAGTTTACGCATCGCCACACGGAGGTGGGCATCGAGGCAAAAGCGCCGGCACAGCTGGGCAAACCCCGCTGCGGGTGATTGTGCCGCTAATTCACTCCGCCACGCGGCAGGCAAGGTATTGAGGTTAACGGGGTACCCCTGCAGGTAACCCGGCGGGAAAGCGAATTCCCCATATCCGTTTTGGTTCTCTGGCCGCAATATCAAGGCCGACAGGATAGTCATCGCACCCCGGAGTACCTTGAGTGCATCACTGAGTGTGCCGTCCTCTCTACCCGCCAGGCTCCCCACTTCGCGCATCAGCGTAATTTCGTGACCCTCTTCCTGCCAGAGAGCAAACTGAGGCAGGCGGCCATACAGGTCTTGCAGAACGTCTGCTGCAGTGCTCACAGGGAAGTTCGACAATAGCTCGTGGCCTAGAGACTCCTGCCAAAACCAGTCAGAGAACGCACGGGTGTTATCCAGGCGCTCGCCACTCACTTCCAGCGCTTTCACCTGTACATGCAGCAACCCCTGCAGAGCCACCGCGAGCAGCTCGTTGCGCTGATATACCTGCCAGGTGGCGCTGACGCCCTGGAGCGCATCCGGTACCCGTAATCGTTCGCTGGCTGGATTGCAGCCGCTATAGATCATCCCGCTGAAGGCATGAACATCAAATGGTACATCTGCATCCGCCGCCTGATCTGCCAGGTTGCAAAGCAGCGACAGGCTCTGTGCACGCGCCGTCGTAGCCGCCGCCTCTTCCAGGGAGGGGACATATTCCGGGTGCAAGGCTGTCAATCCCTTGGCAAACACACCGATCAGGTACTCTGCTTCTTCCGCGGCACGTTTCAGATTGCAGAAGCAGAAGGCACTCAGCGCCCGCAGCCGTTCGGCATCGATGACGTCACCTTCGAGCGTGCGAATGAAATCCTCTCCGGGCACGTGCTTGGATACCGCAAGCGCGAGCACCTTTCCGGTCTCTTTGATGACACGCAGGCCTTTGACCGACTCCCCCTGGAGCAGGCCCAATTCCTCCAGCACACCGAAATAATACTGCCCCAGCCCCCCGTAGGGATTCTTGAAATAGCGGTTACCCTGCTCCGAATCCTGGTGGGCAAAATCAGAGAGCCTGACCGTGGCACCCGCGGCAACCTGTGCGGCAGCCTTGTCGAGCGTATTGCTTCCCACCATCGCATCGCCGTGCTCGTCATCATCGTCGGCGGTATGACTGTGGAAGTGCGCAATCAAGGTAAGCAGGCATTCCGCCCGCCGCAGCCTAGGCGCCCACTCCGATTCAGCGCGCCAGCCGTTGCGATCGAATTCGGTGAACACCCAGGGGTAAAAGCTGTAGTACCGCGCTCTGTCGGTGACGTTGGTGATCCCGGGTAGCAATTGACTGTATATTTTGATGCAGGGCGCTTGCGCCCCCAGGTGATCTAGCCCACCGATCTGTTTGGGCGGTTGTACCCATCCCGTCTGCACAGCAGAATCCATTCCCCATGTCCCCCATTTTTATTGTCGTTATTGTCAGTCGCGTTCTTAGCGCATCTATCCTGGCGTGAAGGAAATACCGATTTTCTGTAATTCAGGTTCGGCAGTATCCATAAGCTGCTGCAGTGTTTCCACCAGCCACGCATTGATGGCCGGCCAGTTTTCATCATCAAATGCGGCCACAGGGAAAGCCGCCACCAACCTCTGTGCTTTGCCCGGTGTCGGTTCCTCCCGCAGCTCCATCGGCATCGCGGCGATGAAAGAATCACTGTCGAACTGCTGGTAGTTCAGCAGGCCTTTCTTGCGGTGGAAGATCAGCTTCACCCGCACCTCTGACTGGGTAAACTGTATGGCAATCCGCACCCCTTCGCCGGGCACGTCCACCTTGCGTACCGGGTAGATACTCGGTGCTACATTGGCAAACAGGTCAATGCCCGATTCTTCCAGCTGAGGGAAGAGTTGAGACCAGAACTGCTTGCGTACCCGCTGGCGGTTGGGGATACCACGCCGCTCCTGGCGCTCAGCATCGGCTTTGTCATTGACGCTGATCTGGTACTCCTCCGCCTCCCTCACAGGGATGATCTGCTCCAGGCTCAGGAACAGCTGCTCCCCCAGCGCGTAGGGCACCGCCTTGATGCACTGGATGCGGATGCGGTGCTCCATCAGCCACAGGGCGGTAGAGGTGACCTCGCGGCGGAAGTTGGCGGCGACAAAGATGATGCGCTGGTCTGAGCCGGGGTTCAGGCTCAGCTCGTCGAACTCGGCATCGTCGAGCTCTCCGCCGTGAAAAAAGTCGCTCAGGCGCTGCTGCGCGTCCTGACCGGGCTCGTACCTGTCCAGGTACTGCTGATAGATGGCAATTATCTGGCTCTTGGTCAGCCCGGCGCAGTAGGAGGCGTACTTGAGCGCTTGCCACACCACGTTGCGGCCGGAATCGTCCAGCTTGTTCTCGATGATCACCAGGTGGCCCTGCTTGTCCAGCGCCAGCAGGTCGAGGCGCTCGCGGGTCTCGTCGAAGCCGTCGAACTCCTTCTGGATGACCAGCAGCTCCTCGCCCAGCACCTCCGGGTTGGCCGCCAGCCACTCCTGCAGATGTTCGCGCTCGCGGAATCCCAG
>NZ_CAJXKH010000085.1 GCF_913055755.1 uncultured Microbulbifer sp. | reverse complement strand
CGCTCGTACTCTGCCACCTGTTCGTCGGAGGCGTCGTCGGTGGCGGCGATCACCATGGCGTCCACCAGGTCCAGCTTGTGATCCGCGAGCTTGGTCTTGCCCGCTTCCATGGGACCGCCGGATACAAAGATCACCGGAATATTCAGCCGCAGTGCCGCCATCAGCATTCCCGGGGTGATCTTGTCGCAGTTGGATATGCACACCAGTGCATCGGCGCAGTGGGCGTTCACCATGTACTCCACCGAGTCGGCGATGATCTCGCGGCTGGGCAGGCTGTAGAGCATGCCGTCGTGGCCCATGGCGATACCGTCGTCCACCGCGATGGTGTTGAATTCCTTGGCCACGCCGCCGGCTCTTTCGATTTCCCGCGCCACCAGCTGGCCCATGTCTTTCAGGTGCACATGCCCGGGCACAAACTGGGTGAAGGAGTTGGCGACGGCGATGATCGGCTTGTGGAAATCGTCATCCTTCATGCCGGTGGCGCGCCACAGGGCGCGGGCGCCGGCCATGTTGCGGCCGGCGGTGGAGGTGCGGGAACGGTACTGAGGCATAGTGATTCTTGGTGTCTGGTGATATCTGATGGTTCTGGCTGCAATTCGCAGTGGAAAGCGCGACAGGTTAGCAAAATGCAATAAATTTTGCGCGACTTAGTGTTCTCAAGCGTAGATTCGAGATACTGGTCCGCAAAATGCGCTGTAAACACTGAAGTTATTGTGCTTTCAGCGGCTTGCGTAAAACGCGGGAATTGCGCTGGATGTTGTACAACGACTGCCGGCTGGCGGGCAGGTCGCTGACCGCCACCTGGGTAAAGCCGCGTTCAATAAACCAGTGCTCGGTCTGGGTGGTGAGCACGTAGATCTCGCCGAGATCCAGCGCCCGCGCCTGGCGTTCCAGATGCTGCAGCAACTTGGCGCCGCGGCCACCGCCGCGAAACTCCGGATGAATCGCCACGCAGGCGACTTCCGCGGCGACGGTATCGCCCTGGTCGTCGAGTATCGGGTACAGCGCCGCGCAGGCCACCGGGGTGCCGTCCACTTCCACCAGGGTAAAATGGTCGATCTCCGCCTCCAGCTTTTCCCGCGAGCGCCGCACCAGGATGCCCTGCTTTTCCAGCGGCCGGATCAGGCCGAGGATGCCGCCCACATCGGTGATGCGCGCGCGCCGGATCACTTCGTAACTGTCCCGGTAAATCATGGTACCGGCGCCTTCACGGCTGAACAGCTCCTGCAGCAGCACGCCGTTGTCCGCATAACTCAACAGGTGCACCCGCTGGGTGCCGCTGTTGCAGGCGTTGATCGCGCAGTTGAGGGTTTCGCTGTCGAGCTTCTCCGCTACCTCTTCGGCCTGGTTGATATTGAGGTCATATACCGGTTCCCCCGCAACCTCCAGCTGCGGTACGTCGCGGAACAGCACCAGTTTCTCCGCCTGCAGTGCTTTGGCGGCCTCGGTGGCGAGGTCCAGGTAGTTCAGGTTGAACAGTTCGCCGGTCAGGGAGGTGCCCAGCGGCGACAGCAGTACCAGTGAGCCCTGTTCCAGCGCGCGGTCAATGGCGCCCACGTCTATGCGCCGCACCCGCCCGGTCCAGCCCATGTCGACGCCGTCGATAATGCCCTCGGGGCGCGCGGCGACGAGGTTACCGGATATGATTTTGAGGGCGGAGCGCGCCATGGGGGAATCTGGCAATCCTTGGGAAAAGGACGCCTCGATTTCAAAGCGCAGCTTGCCCACGGCGCCCTTGATGATTTCCAGGGTGTCGCGGTCGGTGACCCGGGTGTTGCCGCAAAACTGGCTGTTGATGCCCACCTGTTCGAGCATGCGGTTGACCTGTGCGCGTGCGCCGTGCACCAGCACCAGGCGCACGCCAAGGCTGATCAGCAGGGCCAGGTCGTGCACCAGGTTGCGAAAGTTCTCGTGCTCGATGCCCTCGCCGGGAATCGCCACCACCAGGGTTCGCCCGCGCAGATCGTTGATATACGGCGCGGCGTGACGGAACCAGTTGAGGGTGGTGTTATCGGTGCTCACAATCTAGTCGCTTCAGCAGATGAGTTGGTTGTTGCGACAATATATCGCATTTTCTGCGGTTAATCGTTTTCTTTCGCTTTACCGGGGCGGCCCTTTAGCAAGCCTGGTGGCGGTGCCGCTACCGGGTGCTGCCTTGCGAGACACGCCGTGAACCCATCCCTGGGGGCTCTTCGAAAAAGTCCCTTTTTTCGAAGGTCTCGCAAGGCAGCACCCGGTATCGGCACCTTCGCGGAGCGTCCTGCGCTTCGTCAGAGGCAAAATTTTCCGATCAGGCCGCGCAGAATTTCCACCATCGGCTCGATACGCTCAAGCCCCAGATATTCGTCCGGCTGGTGTGCCTGGTCGATATCACCCGGTCCCAGCACGATGGTCTGCATGCCCAGTTTCTGCAGGAAGGGCGCTTCGGTGGCGAAAGCCACACTCTCGGCACTGTGGCCGGTGAACTGTTCCGCGACCTTCACCAGCTCGGAAGTGGCCGGCTCTTCGAAGGCTTCCACACCGCCGATCAGCGAGTGCATTTCCAGGCGGATTTTTTCGTCGCTGATGCTGCCCTGCAGGCGCTGTTGCAATTCCTCGCGCAGCGCGTCCATCTGCATGCCTGGTAACGGGCGCAGGTCGAACTGCAGTTCCGCCCGGCCGCAGATGCGGTTGGGGTTGTCGCCGCCGTGAATACAGCCGAGGTTGAGCGTGGGGACCTGCACTTCAAAACCCGGGTTTTGAAAACGGTTCTGCCACTCGCCGCGCAGCTTGAGGATTTCGCTGATGGCGCCGTGCATGGCCTCCAGCGCACTGGCGCCATAGGCGGGGTTGGACGAGTGGCCGGCCTGGCCGGTGATGCGCAGGCTTTCCATCATCATGCCCTTGTGCATGCGGATCGGTTTGAGTCCGGTGGGTTCGCCGATTACCGCGTAGCGGGCTTTCGGCAGGCCGGCTTTGACCAGCGCGCGCGCGCCGGACATGGAGGTTTCTTCGTCGGCGGTGGCGAGGATGATCAGCGGTTGCTGCAGGGGCTTGTCGACGAAGCTTTTTGCCGCCTCGATCGCCAGCGGGAAAAAGCCTTTCATGTCGGTACTGCCGAGGCCGTATAAACGGTTGTCGCGCTCGGTGAGTTTGAACGGGTCTGACTGCCAGCGGTCGTCGTCGTAGGGCACGGTATCCGTGTGACCCGCGAGCACCAGGCCACCGTCGCCGCTGCCGAGGGTGGCAATCAGGTTGGCTTTGTGGGGCTGGCCGTCGATGGGCATGATGTCGGTTTTGAAGCCCAGGGTATCCAGCCACGCCGCCAGCAGGTCGATGACACCGCGGTTGCCCATATCCAGTTTGGGATTGGTGGCACTGACACTGGGACTGGCGACCAGTTGCTGCAGCTGTTGTTGCAGGCTGGGCAGGGAGCGGGCATTCATGTTCTGGGTCCTTGAATGGTGAGCAGACGGTTCCGGTTGTCTGGAGATTGCAACGCTGTGAGGAAATGTACGGCATCCAGCGTCTTTGTGCCATGTGTCTGGCGGCGCCTGAGTGCATGGATTAGCGGGGCTGGTTGGGTTTGTTCTGGTATTCGGGGCGCACCTGAATGCGGATTACGGCGGTAAATGCCCTGGTCAGGGCCGCAGTTGATACGCCAATCATCAATCCACCGTTTATGGCTTCCAACGGGCCGAGCAGGCGGTGTTTGTCGGACATCACCACATCGCCGTAGCCCAGGGTGGCGAAGTTCACCGCGGAGTGATAGAGCGCGACTTCGAAGCGGTCGAATTCGCCCAGTACCGAAAAGAGCAGTGCCCAGATGGCCATCTGCGCGAGGCTGCCAAAAATCAAAATGGCCACCAGGCCGATGATCACCCGCTCGGCGTGTAAAAAGGTCGAGCGGATGTGGTGCTCGCGGCGCAGGTAGAAGCGTAGCGCCGCGACCAGCGCCAGGCTCTGCAGGATCAGGCACAGCGAGGTGGTGGCGGTGCCGAGCAGTATCTCCAGCAGCATCAGCTCGCCATCTGATCCGGAATCACAAAATAGGTGAGTCCCAGGATCAGGTAGACGCAGAGTAGCTGCACGCCTTTCAGCCAGTCCGAGCGTCCGTCACCGGCAACTTCTCCGGTGATCCACACCGCCAGCAACATACTCAGCACCAGGCCGCCGGAGAACGCCAGGTCCATGGGGTTCGGTCCCACCGCCAGGCTCAGCAGTACCAGCAGCGGCGCCACAAACAGCGCCACCTGTACCCCGGAGCCGATGGCGATGGCGAGCGACAGGTCCATACGGTTTTTCATCGCCGCGGTAATGGCGGATGCGTGTTCCGCCGCGTTGCCGAGTACCGCGACGATGAACACACCGACAAAAATATTGCTGAGTCCCAGCTCGTGGGCGGCGGGTTCCACCGCACCCACCAGGATTTCGCTCATCCACGCGATAAACACCGTGGACACCGCCAGTACCGCCAGTGCCTTGGCCACGGACCAGGGCGCCGGGTGATCCGAACCCTCCGCGAATTCTACCGAACCGGTAAACAGTGCCCGGTGTGTCACCAGGGAAAACAGCAGAAACAGCCCGTAGACGATCAGCAGCACCACGGAAATGGAAATGCTCACAAACCCCAGCCCGCGGGGCACCTGTTCCGCGATGGCAAAGGAATAGGCCGCGGGCAGGACCAGGGCGATGGTGGCCAGCGTCAGCATGGTCGACTGCGAGCGCGCGCCCTCGGCGCTGTATTTCTGTTCCTTGTGGCGCAGGCCGCCGGCGAGCATCGAGGCGCCGAGTACCAGCAGGATGTTGCCGATGATGGAGCCGGCGATGGAGGCCTTCACCACATCGTGCAGCCCCGCCTTCAGTGCCACCAGCGCGATGATCAGTTCCGCGGCATTGCCGAAGGTGGCGTTCAGCAGCCCGCCGACACCTTCCCCGGCATGCTCTGCAAGGTGCTCGGTGGCGCGCCCCAGCCAGCCCGCCAGCGGCAGTATCGCCAGTGCGGAAGTGGCAAAAATGAGCAGGTGCTGGTCCGGCGCGAAATGCTCGATGGCGATGGCGACGGGAATAAATAGCAGTAGCAGGTTAAACATGGCCGTAACCTCGTTTCGGTTACTGCAAGAATAGACCCCGACGCAGCGGGAACTGTCTCCGCCGCCGCGCCAATAACTTCCCTATCGCAAAGCTTACCGGCAATCACCGCCACGGCTACCTGTGCGCGGTGTTTTCCCCGCTGCAGTGTTCGGCGCGCCAGCGCGCGGGCGCCTTGCCGAACTGGCTGGTGAACCAGCGGGTAAAAGAACTCGCCACTGAATAGCCGAGCATGTCCGCAATCCTGCCCAGGGAATAGTTGGGGTTTGCCATGTAGTGGACGACCAGGTTGCGGCGCACATCGTTGATCAGGTCGGAAAAGGTTTCGCCGTTTTCTTCCAACCTGCGCTGCAGGGTTCGCACGTTGACACTGAGCGCCTCGGCAATCTGTTCGATGTTTGCGTGGCCCATGGGCAAGAACAGGTAGATCGCCTGGCGGACTTCGTAGGAAAAAGGCCGGTGCTTGGAGCCGGGCAGCGAGGCGACAAAAGTTTCCGCGTATTTCGCCATCGCCGGGTCGGCATTGGGGTTGGGGAAGTCGAGGTCGGCAGCGGGGCAGACGATACCATTGAAGTCTGCACCAAACTCGATCTTGCAATTGAACAGACGCTTGTGCAGTTGCAGGTCCGCCGGCGCGCTGTGGGAGAAATTGACACTGACCGGATGCCAGTGACCATTCAGCAATGCGCTGCACAGGCGGAACAGTACGCCGATGGCAAATTCCGTTGCCTGTCGCGAGGGTCGCGAAGTGTCGGTTACCACTTCCTCGCGAATGATCACCACCTTGCCCGCCTCCTCGATGTGCATCACCAGCGCATCATTCATCAGGTGGCGGTATTTCATGGTGGTATGCAGGGCATCGCGCAGCGTCTTGACGTGCGGCAACAGCAGGCTGATCGCGCCGAAGTCGGACAACTGACGGGTTTCCGCCAGGCGCAGGCCCAGATTCGGACAGTTGCTTTCCGCGGCGGAGAGTTCCAGCAATTCGACCGCGGCGTCCGCGGAAATACGGGTATCCGGCTGTGCCAGCACGGTCGGATTCAGGCCGACCTGATGCATCAGGCGCTGGTAGTTCAGCCCGAGTTGCTCCGCCAGCTCCACATAATTGTTCAGCGCGGCCGCGCGTACCTGACTCGTCATTGTTCCTCCCCGGGCGACGGACTCCCTATTCTAGTGTGTCATGAAAAGAAAAGTATATGTCGCTGGATGTGAAGATACCGCAGGGGGAAATATTTACAGTAATAACTGAAGAGAAACCGATACCACCCCGGAACAATCGCTACAGGAGGCATGGGAATGGTCAAGGCAGTGCGTTTTTATGAAACCGGAGGCCCGGAAGTCCTGCGTCTCGAGGATGTGGAGGTAGGTGAGCCGGGGGCGGGCGAGGTGCGCTTGCGCCATGTGGCAGTCGGCCTGAACTATGCGGATACCTATTTCCGCAACGGCACCTACCCGATTCCCATGCCCAATGGCATCGGCGTGGAGGCGGCCGGTGTGGTGATGGAAGTGGGGCCGGGCGTGACCAATGTCGCGGTGGGTGACCGGGTTACCTATACCGGTTTTCTCAATACGCTCGGTGCCTACGCGACCGAGCGCCTGATTCCGGCCGCGCCGCTGATCAAGCTGCCGGAAACCATCGCGTTTGAAACTGCCGCGGCGATGACCATGCGCGGCCTGACGTCCGCCTACCTGATGCGCCGCATTCACGACTTCAAGCCGGGCGATACGATTCTGCTGCACGCGGCTGCCGGCGGCGTCGGGCTGATCGTGTCGCAGTGGGCAAAACTGCTGGGGTTGAATGTGATCGGCACCGTGTCCTCCGAAGCCAAGGCGGAAGTGGCGCGCGCCCACGGCTGCGATCACGTGATCAATTACAGCTGTGAGCACGTCGTCAGCAGCGTGCGCGACCTGACCGACGGTGTCGGTGTCGACGTGGTGTTCGACAGTGTCGGCAAGGATACCTTTATGGCGTCCCTGGACTCGCTGAAGCGCCGCGGCCTGATGGTCTGTGTCGGCACGGCGTCGGGCACCATTCCACCGTTCGATCCCCAGCTGCTGGCGATGAAGGGCTCACTGTATATGACGCGCCCGGCTCTGGCGGACTACATCGCGGACCCGGAGGAAAAGGCGGCGCTGGCGGGAGAGCTGTTCGACCATGTGGGTAGTGGCCGCATCAAGATCGAAATCAACCAGCACTACGCGCTGCAGGATGCGGTGCAGGCGCATCGCGATCTGGAAGCGCGCAAGACTACCGGCTCATCGATTTTCGTTATCTGAGGCGTAGACCATGCAAATTGAACAGCTTACCTGCAGCATCGGCGCCGAATTGTCTGGCATCAACCTCGCCGATGCAATCCGTGACGATGCGCTGTTTGCGGATATCCGACAGCTGCTGGTCGAGCACAAGGTGCTCTTCCTGCGCGATCAGGATTTCTCCCGCGCCGAGCATGTGGCCTTTGCCGAGCGCTTCGGTGCTCTGGAAGATCACCCGGTTGCCGGTTCCGACCCGGAACACCCCGGTCTGGTGCGGATTTACAAAAGCCCGGACCAGCCGATGGACCGCTATGAAAACGCCTGGCACACCGATGCCACCTGGCGCGAGGCGCCGCCCTTCGGCTGCGTATTGCGTTGCATCGAATGCCCGCCGGTTGGCGGTGACACCATGTGGGCGAATATGGCCATGGCCTACGAAATGTTGCCGGAGCACGTAAAGGTGCAGATCGACGGCCTGCGTGCGCGTCACTCTATCGAGGCGAGCTTTGGTGCCGCGATGCCGATAGAAAAGCGCCTGGCACTCAAGGAGCAGTATCCAGATGCGGAGCATCCGGTGGTGCGCACGCATCCGGATACCGGAGAAAAAATTCTGTTTGTAAATGCGTTTACCACGCACTTTACCAACTACCACACCCCGGAGCGGGTGCGCTTCGGGCAGGACGCCAACCCCGGTGCCGCGGACCTGCTGCGCTACCTGATCAGCCAGGCGTATATCCCGGAATACCAGGTGCGCTGGCGCTGGCAGCCGAACAGCGTGGCCATCTGGGACAACCGCAGTACCCAGCACTACGCGGTGATGGACTACCCGGCGTGCCACCGCAAGATGGAACGCGCCGGCATCATCGGCGACAAGCCGTACTAAACAATTTTTCCGAACAAAAATAATCGACGACAGATGAGGATTAAACCATGCAATTTCTAGATGATTCCCTGCATCCGCAAAACCAGGACAAGGTGGTTATTACCGTTGCGCCTTACGGACCCGAGTGGATGCCGGAAGATTTTCCGGAAGATATTCCGGTGACCATGGAAGAACAGATCCAGAAGGCGGTCGATTGCTACGAGGCCGGCGCAACTGTGCTGCACCTGCATGTGCGCGAGCTGGACGGCAAGGGTTCCAAGCGTCTGTCGAAATTCAATGAGCTGATCGCCGGTGTGCGCGAAGCGGTTCCGGACATGATCATCCAGGTGGGCGGTTCCATCTCCTTCGCCCCGGAAGACGAAGGCCAGCAGGCCAAATGGCTGTCCGACGATACCCGCCATATGCTGGCGGAACTGACGCCGAAGCCCGATCAGGTCACCGTGGCCATCAATACCGTGCAGATGAATATCACCGAACTGATGGCGGAAGATGAAGTGGCGGGTACCAGTATCTGTGATCCCGTCTACTGGGAAGCCTACCGCGAGATGACCGTGCCGGCAGGCCCGGGCTGGGTGGAGGAGCACCTGAAGCGCCTGCAGGCAGCGGAGATCCAGCCGCACTTCCAGTTGACCGGAATGCACTCGCTGGAAACCCTGGAACGCATGGTGCGCCGCGGCGTTTACCGCGGTCCGCTGAACCTGACCTGGGTCGGCATCGGCGGCGGCTTTGACGGCCCCAACCCGTACAACTTTATGGAGTTTATTCGCCGCGCCCCGGATGGAGCCTGCCTCACCCTGGAATCGCTGATGAAAAATGTGTTGCCGGTCAATACCATTGCCATGGCGCTGGGCCTGCACCCCCGCTGCGGTATTGAAGATACCCTGATCGACCAGCACGGCAACCGCATGACTTCGGTGGCTCAGATTCAGCAGCTGGTGCGCATCGCCCACGAACTGGGCCGGGAAGTGGCCAGCGGGCAAGAGGCGCGGGAAATCTACCGCATCGGCACCTGGTACAAGGACGCCAATGAAACCCTGGCGGCCCATGGCATGGCGCCGAACCGCAAACTGGGGCAGAAAAATGTACCGCTGCGCGGCTACTGATCAGGCATTCCTGATACGTGTTTACTGAGCTTCGCACTGGCGGCCTGGTGCCGCCAGACGCGACGTGCCCGCGGGCTTCCTGTTGGCCAGCTTTCTGCGAGGAAATCCCATGGCTCATTACTCCCACAGTGATATCCCGGTAGTTGCGGTATCCCGCCGTTACGCCTGGGTGGTATTTGCGCTCACCTTCGGTCTGCTGATTTCGGACTATATGTCGCGGCAGGTGCTCAACGCGGTATTTCCATTACTGAAGGACGAGTGGCTGCTGACCGATGCGCAGCTCGGCTCCCTTTCCGGCATCGTCGCCCTGATGGTCGGCCTGCTCACCGTACCCCTGTCGATCCTGGCGGACCGCTGGGGTCGGGTAAAAAGTCTTACCCTGATGGCGCTGCTGTGGAGTCTGGCTACGTTGATGTGTGCCCTGTCCGACAGTTTCAGCGAGATGTTTGCCGCCCGTTTCCTGGTGGGCATCGGTGAAGCAGCCTATGGCAGCGTGGGTATCGCGCTGGTGCTTTCGGTTTTTCCCCCCAGTCTGCGCGCTACCCTGACCGGGGCATTTATGGCTGGCGGCATGCTGGGTTCGGTCATGGGAATGGCGCTCGGGGGTGTGATGGCGGAACACCTGGGGTGGCGCTGGGCATTTGCCGGAATGGCAACCTTCGGCATTTTGCTGGCACTGATTTATCCACTGTTGATCCGTGAAAAAAAGGTTGCGCCACAAGTGCAGGCGGTCCGCCGCGAGCGTCCGTCCCTGCGAGGACTGGTAAACAATCCATCGGTGTTGTGCGCGTATATCGGCAGTGGCTTGCAGCTTTTTGTGGCGGCTTCGATGATGGCCTGGATACCCAGCTTCATGAACCGCTACTACGAGATGGGTACCGACAAAGCAGGCGTGGCTGCGGCGGTGTTCGTGTTGATCAGCGGCGCCGGCATGGTGGTATGCGGCATGTTGAGTGATCGCCTGTGCCGCCAGCGACCGGAGCACAAGATTTCCCTCGCTATTGTTTACTGCCTGTTGTGCTGTGTGCTGCTGGGTATCGGTTTCCGTCTGGCACCGGGCACGGCGCAGTTGTTGTTGTTGGGGCTGGGGATGTTCCTCGTCGCCGGCACCACCGGTCCCGCCGGTGCCATGGTGGCGAACCTGACACACGCGGCGATTCACGGCACCGCATTTGCAACCCTCACCCTGGTCAACAACCTGCTGGGGCTGGCCCCCGGGCCTTTTGTCACCGGTATTCTGGCGGATGGAGTAGGGCTGTCGCAGGCGCTTGCACTGGTGCCAATCATGAGTCTGGCTTCCGCGGCGGTGTTCTATTTCGGCAAACGGCATTACCAGCGCGATGTGGCGTGTGTGCGCGATCTGTCCGAGCAGTCTACGGCGGTGAACGCATGAACACACTGCGTATCGAAGTCGCTTTTGATTTTATCTGCCCCTGGTGTCTGATCGGCAAGCGCAATTTGGCGCGCGCACTGGCGCTGTTCGCGCAGGAATTTCCGCGTACACCGGTCAGCGTGCAGTGGCAGGGCGTACAGCTACTTCCAGAGCTGCCAGCCGCTGGTGTGCCGTTTGCAGAGTTTTACCGCTACCGGTTGGGAAGCGATGAGGCGGTGCGCCAGCGTCAGGCGCAGGTGACGGCTGCGGCGGCAAGCGCCGGGGTGGTGCTCGACCTGAAAAATATCCAGCGCATGCCGAACACCGCCAATGCGCACCGGTTGTTCCAGCGTGCCAGCCTGTTGCTGGAACCGGCGCAGGCGGAGAATCTGCTGGAGCGAATGTTTGCCGCCTATTTCAAGAACGGCGAAGACCTGGGGGATGGCGACACCCTGCTGGCAATTGCCGCATCCTGTGGACTCGATGCAGCTGTAATTTCCGTCTGTCTGGATAGCACCGAGACGCGGTTCTACGCCCCGCTAGTTGTCGCTGGGGTACCGAATTTCACCGTCAATGGTCGTGTGCAGCTGACCGGTGCTCAGCCGCCAGAGCAGATTTTTGACGCACTCTGCCAGCAACGCGAAAGCGTGCCGGCGTGACCGCGGCGAGACTGTGAAGCTTGCGCAACCGGCCCATCGAGAGGTTATCCAATGATTGCTGCCACCTGGTTCTCGGTGCGTTCGCGAACGCACGTCCTGATGCCTGGTATTATTGCCAGTGCGGTGGTTGCCGCCGCCGCGAGTTTTCTGTCCGAGCACTACGGCGCGCCGGTGATGCTGTTTGCACTGTTGCTGGGGATGGCGATGAATTTCCTGGCAGTGGATGGCCCCTGCAAGGCCGGTATCGAATTCACCGCGCGCTCCGTATTGCGGATTGGCGTGGCCCTGCTGGGAATGCGTATCACCTTTGATCAGGTGGCCTCGTTGGGATGGGGGCCGGTATTGATGGTGATCGGTATTGTTACCGCCACCATTTCCATCTCCGTGGTCCTGGCGCGGGCGTTCGGCTTCCAGTCCCTGTTCGGTTTACTGACCGGTGGCGCCACCGCAATCTGTGGCGCGTCTGCGGCGATGGCGCTTTCCGCAGCGATGCCGGCGCACCCGGCCAAAGAGCGCGCAACCCTGTTCACGGTGGTGGGGGTTTCCGCGCTGTCTACCCTGGCGATGATTGCCTATCCGATGATCGTGCAGTGGTTTGGCCTGAGTGATGTGGATGCCGGGGTCTTTCTCGGCGGTACCATTCACGATGTGGCCCAGGTGGTGGGGGCGGGCTACAGTATTTCCCCCGAAGCCGGCGACACCGCGACCATAGTAAAGTTGATGCGAATTGCGATGTTGCTGCCGGTTATCGTGTGTGCGGTGATGATCGCACGTGCCAGGGGCTCCGAGGACGGTGGCGAGCGCCCGCCGCTGTTGCCGGTATTTGTGGTGGCCTTTGTGGTCCTCGCCGCGGTCAACAGCACCGGCTGGGTGCCGGGAAGTATCCAGCAACTGGGCAGTGATCTATCCCGCTGGTGCCTGGTCATAGCGATCAGTGCCCTGGGAATGAAAACCCAGCTGCGGGAGCTGGCCAAAGTGGGTTTCAAGCCGATCCTGCTGATGGTGATCGAGACTGTCGTGCTTGCCGCCATGGTGCTGGCGATACTGCATTTTTCTTAATTTCACTTAATTTCTCTAATTTTTCTTAGCCTGTCGCAGCCTCCTCGCGCGTGCGCTGATTTTGCCGGGCACCTGTTTCCTGGTGCCCCGACTCAGCGCACACGCCTCCATCTTCTGTTTTAAAAAGTTTGACGCATAGCTGGGTAACAGTCGGTGTTTTTATAATCGTCGAAAAAATATGCAAAAAGTGGTTCGGATGTCACCAAATGAAAAAACTATGTCGTGGAATGTGAAGTCCCCTTTGCCCGCCTCTTTTAGAGTGAGGCAGTGGTCACGCGTTATGGGCCACCCCAAACACTGGCGGCGGGCAAACCAATACCTGTCGACCAGTCACGCTGCAGTGCGCGGCACTGTGGTATTTCGAGGAGATAATAATGAAATCTATACGCACCAATCCTGATAAAGATAATTCCACTGGACTGGTACAGCCGTCGCTTCTGGCACTTGCCATTAGCCTTGCGTTAAACCCTGTGACGGGGATGGCTGAAACCGGCGATGACACAGACCTGAAAATTGAAGAGATCACGGTTACCGCGCAAAAGCGCAGCGAGAGCCTGCAGGATGTTCCCGTGGCCGTGGATGCCCTGACCGGGGACCAGCTGCTCAAGGCTGGATTCCGCGATGTGGATGACGTGGCCGCACAGATTCCCTCACTGATCGTGACCAGCAACCTGTCGCCACTGAATGCGACTTTTCGCATCCGCCGTATCGGCAACGAAGGCAATATTCCCACCTTCGAGCCCGACACCGCGCTGATTGTTGACGGCGCATTCCGTTCCCGCTCCGGAGTCGGCCTCGGCGAGCTGGTTGATGTGCAGTCGGTGGAAGTACTGAAAGGCCCCCAGAGCACCCTGTACGGCAAAAATGCCAGTGCCGGAGTGATTACCGTGAATACCCAGGCGCCGTCACCGGAGTTTGAGGGAATGGCGGAATACGGTATGGGTTCCGAGGGACTTAACCAGCTCAAGGGGTATGTCAACGGCGGCATCACCGATGCGGTCAATGGCCGCGTGAGTTTCTCCAGTACCCGCCGCGACCAGATGATTGACAACCTGATAGGTGAGGGCGGCGACAGTCAGGACGGCCAGGCCCTGCGCGTGCAGCTGAGTGCCGATCTCACCGACCGGCTCACTTCCCGTGTGATTCTGGGGCATACCGAGCGGCACATGAATACCATGCTGGGGGATACCTGGTACACCCCGACCGTGGTGTCGGTGGCTGGCGCCATGGCACAGTTTGGTGCCGGCAATCCGGTTACCAATAACGATCCTTCCGACCGCATTATCGAACAGGTGGGCACCAACGATTTCGACCAGAAGGTTACCGATGGTGTAGTCCATTTCGAGTACAGCGGCGACGGCTTTGTTTTCAATTCCATCACCGGTTACGAAAACTATACCTCCAGCAACATTATGTACGGCGTCGAACAGATGCCTGCGGACTTGCTGGTGTTCAACGATATGCAGGACGGCCGTTCCTACTCCCAGGAATTTCGCCTGATGTCCGACAGCAGCGACAACCTGAGCTGGCTGCTGGGCGCTTTCTACTACAACAATACGTTTACCCGCGGCGACCGCAATGCGCCGGAATTCGAGCTGCAATCCGATATCGGCATGCTGGGTAATGTGGTTGGCACGGTGCTGGGCGTGCCCGAGCAGTTCCGTCCCGCACTGTTTGGCAGCGCTGGAGACACCGGTGATGTCTTTGCGCAGCAGGATTCCGAAAGCTACGGTGTGTTTGGCACCCTGGGGTATCACCTCACCGAAGACCTGAAAATCGACACCGGTCTGCGCTATTCGCTGGACGAAAAAGACGGAAGTGTCGAGCAGTACACCACCACCGCCCTGGGTTGTGTACTCAACAACCTGGCCTGTTCGCTGACGCCGGACGCCAGCGACTTTGCGGACAGCGATAGCTGGTCGGCAGTGACCGGGAATGTCACGGTGAGCTGGTTCGCCAATGATGACACCATGCTGTACGGCACCTACAGCCGCGGTTTCAAGGCCGGCGGTTACAGCCTGCAGTGGGGCAACTTCAGTGAAGAGGCGCGCCCCTTTGCCGAGGAAAGCATCGACAACTTCGAACTGGGATGGAAGACCGAGATGTGGGGCAACCGCGCGCGCATCAACGGCAGTGTATTCCATACCGAATACGACGATTTCCAGAACGCGACCTTTATCGGCCTGGCGTTTGCGGTCAACAACGCCGAGAAAGTGGTCGTCGACGGTATTGAACTCGATTCCACCTGGCTGTTGTCAGAAAACCTCACCGGCACCGCCAACCTTGCCTACATCGAAGCCCGATACGACGAGTACACCGGTGGTCAGTGTTACTACGGTCGCGCCGCAGAGAACGCCCTCGGGCAGTGTGACTTGAGCGGTGAAATCCTGCCATTCGCACCGAAACTCACCGCAAACTTCGGGCTCGAGTGGGAGCAGCCCCTTGCCGGCGGCGACTGGTATTCCCGAGTTGACTATCGCTACACCGGCGAAGCCAATTACAGCTCGGAGCTGGATCCGCGCCACCTGGAAGACGCCTACTGGGTGGGCAATTTGCGCACCGGTTGGCGCAACGACACCTGGGATCTGTCCGCGTGGGTGAAGAACCTGGATGACGAAGTGTATTTCATCCAGAAAACTGCTTCGCCCATCGCTTCCAAGCTGGATGGTGGCGCTTCCTATCAGGCCTATACCGGTACCCCGCGTACCTTTGGTCTGACCGCGAGAATGAATTTCTGATTTCTCGTTTGCCGGGAAAAAAATGAAATTTGGAGCCTTGGGGGGATGATCAACCTTGTTGTTCATGCCCCCTTTTTTTGAGGAAAGAAAATGTACACGCAAGCAACGATTCTGATTGTGCCGGGGCTGCGAGATCATGTGGAAGATCACTGGCAGACTTTGCTGCAAGCCAAACTGGAAAAAGTTCGCAGCGTCCCGCCGCTGACCGAAAACAAGCTCGACTGCCGGGCACGCATGGACAATATCCAGCGAGAAATTGAACGAATCGAAGGGGACATCATTCTGGTGGCCCACAGCGCAGGCTGTCTGATGGTGGCCCACTGGGCCGCGCACTATCAGCGGGAAATAAAAGGCGCGTTACTGGCCGCGCCACCGGACCTGAACGCACAGTGGCCACCGCAGTATCCAACCCCGGCATCGCTGCGGGAACACGGCTGGGATCCGCTTCCGCGTGAGCCGCTGCCGTTCCCGAGCATACTCGCCGCCAGCACCAACGATTATCTGGCGTCGTTCACGGCGGCGAGTCAGTTGGCCCATGACTGGTGTAGCAATCTGGTGAACCTGGGGGATGTCGGCCACCTGAATCCGGCATCGGGTTTTGGCCCCTGGCCCGCGGCGGAAACATTTATTGAAGAGCTGGATTGCTGCCTTACAACCTGCGACGTTTAGGTTGTTCATGCCCCGCAGACAGCTGAAAGACCTTGACCATAAGTCTCAACAAAAACACTGAACGAATAGAGAAGAGGTGAAATCGTGCACGGACAAATGATGAATCTGCCGCTGACTATCACCAGCATCATGCAGTTTGCAGACAGAGTGTATGGCAGCAGCGAAATTGTTTCGGTAACCGCCGACAATCCCTATCACCGCTACACCTACGCGGATGCTTTCCGGCGCACCCGCCAGCTGGCCAATGCACTGGCAAAGCTGGGTGTGCAGCGCGGCCAGTGTGTCGGTACCCTGGCGTGGAATGACTACCGCCACCTGGAACTCTACTACGGCATTTCCTGCTCGGGCATGGTGTGCCACACCATCAACCCGCGGCTGTTCCCGGAGCAACTGGAATACATCATCAATCACGCCGAGGACCAGTACCTGTTTGTGGATGTGATGTTCGTGCCGCTGCTGGAAAAACTGTGGGAACGTCTGCCGACGGTCAAGGGCTTTGTGGTACTGACCGACGAAGCGCACATGCCGGAAAATTCCTGCCTGCCCAATCTGATCTGTTACGAAACCCTGATCGCAAACGCGCCGGACCACTTTGACTGGCCGCAGCTGGATGAAAACGAAGCCAGCTCCCTGTGTTACACCTCCGGAACCACCGGCAACCCCAAGGGTGTACTTTATTCCCATCGGTCGACCGTGCTGCATTGCTATGGCTCCGCGCTGCCGGATTCCTTCGGCCTGTCCGGGCGCGATGTGGTGATGCCCATCGTGCCCATGTTCCATGTGAACGGCTGGGGCCTGGTATACAGCGGTCCCATGGTTGGAGCCAAGCTGGTCATGCCGGGGCCG
>NZ_CAJXKH010000084.1 GCF_913055755.1 uncultured Microbulbifer sp. | reverse complement strand
CGTATCAGCCGGGCCATGGGGCGCGCCCCCATCTTCTCGTCATAGCCGTTCACCGCCAGCCACTCCCGGGCCTCGTCGTCGACCACCAGGGTCACTCCGGACTCGTCCAGCTGCGCCTGCAGTTCCACGATGAATTTATCCACCACGGTTTTGACCACCTGAATATCCAGCGCGCCAAACTGGATGACGCTGTCCAGTCGGTTGCGGAATTCGGGAGTGAACATCTTCTTGATGGACTCCATGCCGTCGGTACTGTGATCCTGACTGGTAAAACCGATAGACCGGCGACTCATCAGTTCTGCCCCCGCGTTGGTGGTCATGATCAGGATGACATTGCGGAAGTCCGCCTTGCGGCCATTGTTGTCTGTCAGGGTACCGTGATCCATCACCTGCAACAGCAGGTTAAACACTTCCGGGTGGGCCTTTTCGATTTCATCGAGCAGTACCACGCTGTGGGGGTGCTTGGTTACCGCATCGGTAAGCAGGCCGCCCTGGTCGAAGCCGACGTAGCCGGGTGGCGCGCCAATCAGGCGCGATACCGTATGTCGCTCCATATACTCGGACATATCGAAACGGATCAGCTCGATCCCCATCACCTGCGCCAGCTGGCGACACAGCTCGGTTTTACCGACACCGGTGGGCCCCGCAAACAGGAAGGAACCGATCGGCTTCTCCTCTGCGCCGAGTCCGGCACGCGCTAGCTTGATGGATGTAGCAAGCGCGTCGATGGCCTGATCCTGGCCAAATACCACCATCTTGAGGTTGTCTTCCAGTTTGGCCAGCTGTGCCTTGTCGGAAGCGGAGACACTTTTCGCGGGAATACGGGCCATTTTGGCGACCACATTCTCGATCTCGGTGACCGAAATGATCTCCTTGCGCTGGTCTTCCGGCAGCAATGCCTGGAAGGCGCCGGCCTCGTCGATCACGTCAATCGCCTTGTCCGGCAGGAAGCGCTCGGTGATATGGCGGTTTGCCAGCTGCGCGGCCGCCTCCAGCGCGGCGTCGGTAAAGCGCACCTTGTGGTGATCCTCAAAGCAGGACTTCAGCCCCTGCAGAATCTGCACGGTTTCGTCTACCGATGGTTCGTGGACATCGATTTTCTGGAAGCGACGGGAAAGTGCGCGATCCTTCTCGAAAATTCCGCGATATTCGTTAAATGTGGTGGAGCCGATACAGCGCAGCTGGCCGCTGGAAAGAAGCGGCTTGAGCAGATTGGAGGCATCCATCACCCCACCGGAAGCGGCACCCGCGCCGATAATGGTGTGGATTTCATCGATGAAAAGTACCGCGTGCTCGCGCTTCTTCAATTCCGCCAGCAGCGCCTTGAAGCGTTTTTCGAAATCGCCGCGGTATTTGGTTCCGGCAAGCAGTGAGCCCAGATCCAGAGAGTAAATGGTGCTCTCCTGCAGAGGTTCCGGCACTTCGCCATCGACAATACGGCGGGCAAGCCCTTCGGCGATCGCGGTCTTGCCCACGCCGGACTCGCCCACCAGCAGCGGATTGTTCTTGCGCCGGCGTGCCAGCACCTGGGTGACCCGCTCCACTTCGGGGCCGCGCCCTACCAGCGGGTCGATACGCCCGAGAATCGCTTCCTGATTGAGGTTGGTGGAATAGCTTTCGAGCGGGTCGGAACCGCCGGGCTCGGAAGTGGTACCCAGGTCTTCATCCACCTGCTCAGGGGACGGGTCCGGATTGCTGTGGGCGTTGTGGCCACCGGAGCTGACCCGGGAGATTCCATGGGTGATGTAATTCACCACATCAATACGGGCGACACTCTGTTGTTTGAGGTAGTACACCGCCTGACTTTCCTGCTCACAGAAGATGGCGACCAGCACGTTGGCACCAGTCACCTCTTTCTTTCCGGAGGACTGCACATGGAAAACGGCCCGCTGCAGCACCCGCTGAAACCCCAGGGTTGGCTGGGTTTCGCGCTCGGTATCGTTTTCAGGAATCAGGGGAGTGGTCGAGTCTACGAACTCGAGGAGCTCACGGCGCAGCGCACTGAGGTCCGCACCGCACGCGTGCAGGACATCGGCGGCCGATTCATTGTCCAGCAGCGCCAGCAACAGGTGTTCTACGGTCATGAACTCGTGGCGTTTCGCCCGTGCACCTTTGAACGCTAGATTGAGCGTTACCTCTAAATCCTTGCTGAGCATCTAAACCTCAAACCTTACTGGCCAATGTCACCCGGGAGCCATAGCCGCTGCCCGGTATTTGCTGATCTGCTGCATGCCGGCGGTACCGGCTGCGAAATGGACGCCCGAATGCGTACAGGCGCCGGAACAGTGGCTTTACCCCTCTTCACCGTTTTCATCTTCTTCATCAGCCTCGATTTCACACAGCAAAGGATGCTCGTGGTCTCGCGCAAACTGATTCACCTGAGCGGCCTTTGTTTCCGCTATATCTCGAGTATAGACACCGCAGATCGCTTTTCCCTTAGTGTGTACCTGCAACATAAGTTGAGTAGCGCGCTCCCTGTTCACAAAGAAGAACAGCTCCAGCGCCTCCACCACAAAATCCATCGGGGTGTAGTCGTCATTGAGCATGACAACCTTGTACATCGGGGGGCGTTTCAGGCGCGGTTTCGCCTCTGCGACCGCGGTATCCCCCTCCGCTCCATGGAAATAGACGTCGTCTCCTCCCTCGCCTTCGTTCGAGTGTAGTTTAATGGTTTGTAATTTTCCCATAGCGCCAATCAATAAGAGTTCGGGGTCAAATTCGGGATCCGCAGGGCGCGGTTTCTCGATGGTGAAACCCGTAACGCCCCTTCGGCATGAGGGGCCATTGTAACCCCATTCAGGAATGCGCACATTCGCAGCAAGCGGTTCTCCTTGACAAGGGAGAATGTCTTGGCTACAAGAGGTAGTAACCGCGCCAAAGCGGTTTCAGGCAATAAGCCAGATAGTTGTGCAAGACGAATTTGTACCAATAAATGAGGCGCATGAAGCGCAATAACAATAAATAAGACAATTCATAGGCGGCCAGCAGTCGCCCCGGCAATATTAGAGGGATTTCGCCATGCCTACCGGTACCGTTAAGTGGTTCAATAATGCCAAGGGATATGGATTTATTCTCGCGGATGAAGGTGGAGAAGACCTGTTCGCACACTATTCCGCTATCCAGATGGAAGGCTACCGCACACTGAAAGCGGGTCAGCAGGTCAACTTTGACATTATCCAGGGGGACAAGGGTTACCACGCAGCCAATATCACCCCGGCTACCGCAGATGCGCCGCAATCGGCTGCCCCCTCGGCACCTGCCAGTGCCGAGCGCATCAAGGAAACGGAAGAAGCGCTCGACTGAGCGCCACGTCGCCCGGCGCCCTGGTGACCCAGGGCAGCATCGCCTGACCAGCTGTATTAGCAACCTGGTTGCAGGACCGCAGTTCAGCCCGGCAATACGGGCTGAATTTGTTGCGTCCCCGCAAATTTCGTGACCAACCTCCAATATTCGGTCAACTGGCCCCGAGGCGATTTTCCCAAACAAAAAAGCCCCGCCTCCGTAAAGAGGCGGGGCTTTTTAGTTCCGTTCCCGGATTAAGCCATGTGCTTGATGACTTCGTCACCGAATTCGGAACAGGACTTCAGCTCGGCACCGTCCATCAGGCGCTCGAAATCGTAAGTCACGGTCTTGGCCTCGATGGCACCTTCCACGCCCTTCACAACCAGGTCTGCGGCTTCGTTCCAGCCCAGGTGGCGGAGCATCATTTCAGCAGACAGGATCAGGGAACCGGGGTTTACCTTGTCCTGGCCCGCGTACTTGGGGGCAGTACCGTGGGTGGCTTCGAACAGCGCTACTTCGTCGGACAGGTTGGCACCCGGAGCGATACCGATACCGCCAACCTGGGCAGCCAGGGCGTCGGACAGGTAGTCGCCGTTCAGGTTCAGGGTCGCGATCACGTCGTACTCTGCCGGACGCAGCAGGATCTGCTGCAGCATGGCGTCAGCGATCACGTCCTTAACCACGATTTCCTTGCCGGTGTTCGGGTTCTTGAAGCTGCACCAGGGGCCGCCGTCGATCGGCTGCGCACCGAACTCTTCACGGGCAATCTCGTAGCCCCAGTCGGCGAAGGCACCTTCGGTGAACTTCATGATATTGCCCTTGTGCACCAGGGTCAGGGAGTCGCGATCCTGATCGATGGTGTACTGCAGCGCCTTGCGTACCAGGCGCTTGGTGCCCTCTTCGGAAACCGGCTTCACACCGATACCGCAGTTTTCCGGGAAGCGGATCTTCTTAACACCCATCTCTTCCTGCAGGAACTTGACTACCTTGTTCGCTTCGTCGGTGCCAGCTTTCCACTCGATGCCCGCGTAGATGTCTTCGGAGTTCTCACGGAAGATCACCATGTCTACCTTGTTCGGCTCTTTGACCGGAGAAGGTACACCGCTGAACCAGCGCACCGGACGCTGACAAACGTACAGGTCGAGCTCCTGGCGCAGGGCGACGTTCAGGGAGCGGAAGCCGCCACCTACCGGCGTGGTCAGCGGGCCTTTGATGCTGACAACGTATTCCTTGATGGCTTCCAGGGTTTCAGCCGGGAACCAGTCGCCGCTGTAGGTTTCGGCAGCTTTCTCACCACAGAAGATTTCCATCCAGGCGATGGATTTGTCGTCGCCGTAAGCAGTGTTGACTGCTGCGTCGATGACTTTGCGCATTACCGGGGTGATATCCACGCCAATGCCGTCACCTTCGATGAACGGAATGATCGGGGTGCTCGGTACGTTCAGAGAACCATCTGCGTTGACTGTAACTTTTTCGCCGTTGGCCGGCACTTGGATATGACCCATTAAGTTGACTCCCGTAACTCTTTTGCTAAACGTCCGGCTTTGTCGGTGGAAAACCGGCATAATGCGCCGAAAATCCACTGCCGGTCTTGGTTGCCGCCCATTGTTTGCGCCGTTGCATACGCCGAGCCGGCTAAAAATCGGCGGGATTATATCAGCATCAGGCTGATTTTGTAGTTTCATTACAACTAAAGCACCAGCCATACCCATGAGCCAGCTTATTCTGTTCAACAAGCCTTACGGGGTCCTGTCACAGTTTACAGATCCTGACGGGCGCCCCACCCTGGCTGACTACGTGCGAGAGTCCGGAGTCTATGCGGCCGGACGGCTGGATTTCGACTCCGAAGGACTGTTGTTGCTGACCGATGACGGCCAGCTACAACACACGATTGCACACCCGCGCAACAAGCTGCCCAAGACTTACTGGGTACAGGTTGAGGGGGCCATCGACGCAGAGGCGCTGGCAGCATTGCGCGCGGGCGTCACCTTGAAGGATGGCAAAACCGCGCCCGCCAAGGCCCGGCAGCTGTCTGAGCCGGTAGTCTGGCCGCGAACACCGCCAATCCGCGAACGCAAGTCCATCCCCACTTCGTGGTTGGAACTGACAATCCGAGAGGGTCGCAACCGGCAGGTGCGACGCATGACCGCGGCGGTGGGCTTCCCTACCCTGCGGCTGATCCGGGTTGCCATCGGCAACTGGAAGCTGGATACACTGCAGCCGGGAGAATACCGAAAAGAACAGGTCACCCTGCCGCGCGCCCCGGGCGGCAACAAACCCCGCAATCCCGGCAAAAGTGGCAGTGACAACCGCTCGGCCAGTCGCGCAAAACCGCGTGACCGCACAAAGCCGGGAACCACCGCAAGGCCGGCGGGCAGGCCCGCTGCCCCCCCGCGGCGGCCGCGCAAACCCTCCCGCTAGACCACGGTTTCCGGACATGGCGCCGCGCCACTCTTACTGGTCAAGTCCGGCTAGTCTGTAACTGAGACAAAGGTAAAAGAGCACCCGCAACCGGCGGATTGGTCACAACCGACAATCGCAGGTAAAATGCGGCCCCATTTTATCGGCTCGCAGCGTCAGGCTGCTCTCAACTCTCATTGGCGGAGTCTTCTGTGCCCCCAGATTTACCTGCACACGCTTCCGAATCCAGCACCGTCCCCTACCTTGCGGCGGGGTCTCGGGTCATCGTCGGCATGTCCGGTGGTGTCGACTCATCAGTCGCCGCCCTCCTCCTGATGCAACAGGGGTATCAGGTTGAGGGGCTGTTCATGAAAAACTGGGACGAGGACGACGGCACCGAATACTGCACCGCCAAACAGGACCTCGCGGACGCGGAATCCGTGTGCCAGCGCCTCGGCATCAAGCTGCACACCGCCAACTTTGCCGCCGAGTACTGGGACAATGTCTTCGAGTACTTTCTCGCCGAATACCAGGCGGGCCGCACCCCGAACCCGGACATCCTGTGTAACCGGGAAATCAAGTTCAAGGTATTTCTCGAGTACGCGCAGGTTCTCGGCGCCGATGCCATTGCCACCGGCCACTACGCCCGCCGCAAAGATATTGACGGCCGCACCTACCTGCTGAAGGGGCTGGACGCAAATAAAGACCAGAGCTACTTCCTGCACGCCGTTGGCGAGGCAGAATTTGCGCGCTCCCTGTTTCCCCTGGGGGAACTCGAAAAGCCGGAAGTGCGGCGGATCGCCGAGGAAAACGGCTTCATCACCTCCACCAAGAAAGACAGCACCGGAATCTGTTTTATCGGCGAGCGCCGTTTCAAGGATTTCCTGGAGCAGTACCTGCCGGCCCAGCCCGGGGAAATGCAGACCCCGGAAGGCGAGGTCATGGGGCAGCACGCCGGCCTGATGTACCACACCATCGGCCAGCGTCAGGGCCTGGGGATCGGCGGTGTCAAAGGTGCCGGTGACCAGCCGTGGTATGTAGTCGGCAAGGATCTCGCCCGCAATGTCCTGCTGGTGGCCCAGGGAAAACACCACCCGCTGCTCTATTCCACCGGCCTCAAGGCTTCCCAGACCCACTGGATCAACGGCGCGCCGCCGGCCAGTGAATTCCGCGCAGGCGCCAAGACCCGTTACCGCCAGGAAGACCAGGATTGCCTGGTTACCGTCGACAGCGACGGCAGCCTGAGCATTGCCTTTGACCAGCCGCAACGCGCGGTAACCCCCGGCCAGTCAGTGGTGCTGTATCAGGGCGATATCTGTCTCGGCGGCGCGGTCATCGACGAGGCCACCGGCATTGGTGAAACCGAAACGCAGGCAGGGAGTAATACTTGAGCAACTGGAAAGATCAGGCACTGGCGCTCGCGGGCGTTTTCCAGGCCGCCATTCTCGTTGAACGCCTGGCCAAAACCGGCACCGCTCCCGCAGAACAGCTGGAAACCGGTGTCTACAGCCTGTTCCAGCAAAACCCGGAAACCACTGAAGATGTTTTCGGCGGCGTCGAAAAGCTGCTTCCCGGGCTGCGCGGCGCTCGTCAGCTGCTGGCAACCCGGCAACACCCGGAATATACCGACTGCCTGCGCTATGTGCTTTCCATCCTCTATCTGCAGCGGCAACTGGCAAAGAAACCGGACTTGCTGTCGATTATTGGCAGCCGCCTCGAGAAAGCGCAATTGCAGACTGATCACTTCGGTACCGGGCACGAAAATGTGTTCGCCAGCCTGGCCAGTATCTACAGTGACACTCTGAGCACTTTTCGCTTCCGCATTCAGGTATTGGGCGACTTCAATTACCTGCAACAGCAGCGCATTGCCAACCAGATTCGCACCATGCTGTTTGCCGGAGTGCGCGCTGCCATGCTGTGGCGGCAACTGGGTGGCCGCCGCATGCACCTGTTGTTTCAGCGGAAAAAACTGATTGCCGCCATGGACGCCCTGATCTCGAAATACGAGAGCCTGGAGCACTGAACCTTTTTTGTTTTATGCCGCACCGTGCGCCTGCACAATGCGGCTGACTTCTTTATCGGAGAAAGATGATGACTGTCGAGCTATCCGCCCTGACTGCGGTTTCCCCCATTGACGGACGCTACGAAAGCAAAACTGCGGCACTGCGCGATATTTTCAGCGAATACGGCCTGATCCGCGCGCGGGTGGAAGTGGAGGTACGCTGGTTGCAACAGCTGGCGCGTCACGAAAAAATTGCCGAAGTCCAGCCTTTCACCGGCAACAGCAACCAGATCCTGGATGACATCGTCAGCCAGTTTTCCCTGCAGGATGCCGGGCGCATCAAGGAAATCGAACGCACCACCAACCACGATGTAAAGGCCGTGGAATACTTCCTCAAGGAAAAGGTAAAAGGTGACGAGCAACTGGCGGCAGTCAGCGAGTTCATCCACTTCGCCTGCACCTCCGAAGACATCAACAACCTGTCTCACGCGCTGATGCTCCGCGCCGGCCGCGACCAGGTACTGCTGCCAGCGATGAACCAGATCATCAGCGAAATTGCCGCACTGGCGAAAAATTTCGCCGCTGTTCCCATGTTGTCCCGCACCCACGGCCAGACTGCCAGTCCCACCACCGTGGGCAAGGAGCTGGCGAACGTGGTCGCACGCCTGCGTCGCCAGGTTAAGCAGATTCACGATGTGGAGCTGCTGGGCAAAATCAATGGTGCGGTGGGCAACTACAACGCGCACCTGTCCGCCTACCCGGAAGTCGACTGGCAGGCCAATGCCGAAGCCTTTGTTACGTCCCTCGGTCTGACCTGGAATCCCTACACCACCCAGATCGAGCCCCACGATTACATCGCCGAACTGTTCGACGCCATTGCCCGTTTCAACACCATCCTGATCGATTTCGACCGGGATATCTGGGGCTACATCTCCCTGGGTTACTTCAAGCAGAAAGTCGTTGCCGGCGAAGTGGGCTCCTCCACCATGCCGCACAAGGTCAACCCCATCGACTTCGAAAATTCCGAAGGCAACCTGGGTATTGCCAATGCGGTATTCCAGCACCTGGCGGCCAAGCTGCCGGTTTCCCGCTGGCAGCGCGACCTGACCGACTCCACCGTACTGCGCAATATGGGCGTCGGCGCCGGGTACTCCGTCATAGCCTATGCCGCCACCCTCAAGGGCCTGAGCAAACTGGAAATTAACCAGGCGCGCCTGGCGGAAGACCTGGACAACGCCTGGGAAGTGCTGGCGGAGCCGATTCAGACCGTGATGCGCCGCTACAACATCGCAGAGCCGTACGAAAAACTGAAAGCGCTTACCCGCGGTCAGGGCATCAACAAGGAAACCCTGGCGACCTTTATCGACGGGCTGGAAATGCCGGAAGAAGCCAAGCAGGCGCTGCGCGAAATGACGCCGGCCAGCTATATCGGCAACGCGATTGACCAGGCAAACAACATCTGACCTACTGTCTGGAGACCATGCCGTGACGACAGCTCTGACCCATCTGGGGGATATCAGTGTCGAGGAATTCCTGCGCGACTACTGGCAGAAAAAGCCATTGCTCATTCGCCAGGCGTTTCCCGACTTCGAGTCACCGATTTCCGGCGAAGAGCTGGCCGGCATGGCACTCGAGGAAAATATCGAGTCGCGACTGATCGAAGAGCACGGCAGCGAGGGGCCCTGGCAGCTGCGCAACGGCCCCTTTGCGGAAGAGGACTTCTTCAATCTGCCGAAAAGCCACTGGACACTGCTGGTGCAGGCGGTGGACCAGTGGATACCAGAAGTGGCGGAACTGAAGGAAAAGTTCCGTTTTATCCCGGACTGGCGGCTCGATGACATCATGATCAGCTACGCCGCCGATCAGGGCTCTGTCGGACCTCACTACGACTTTTACGATGTATTCCTGCTGCAGGCCGAGGGCAAACGCCGCTGGCACCTGGGCGCCAAGGCGGCCTCCGGCAGTCTCCGGGTAGAGGAAACAAACCTTAATATCCTCAGGGAATTTGAAGCGGAAAGCAGCTGGCTGCTGGAACCGGGCGACATGCTCTACCTGCCGCCCCAATTTAGCCACTGGGGCATTGCCGAAGGCGGCTGCACCACAATTTCCGTCGGCTTCCGCGCACCCTCTGCGCGCACCCTGCTGGAAGACCTCGCCGCCGAGCTGGCCATGGGCCTGCCGGATCACATCCGCTATACGGATCCTGACCTGACGATTCCCGCCAACCCTTCGGAGATCGATGGGGAATCGGTGGCGCGGGTACAGAAGCAATTATCCGAGTGGCTCCAGCAACCGCAGAATATTGCCCAGTGGTTCGGCGCCATCATGACCGAGGCCAAATATCCGGACACCATCGCGCTGGATGCGGGTACCGCGGAAGACTGGCGCGACCAGCTGGCAGAGGGCGCCAGCCTGATCCTGAATCCGGGTTCCCGCTGCGCTTTCTGCCGCGACCCACAAACCCTGTTTATCGACGGCGAATCCTTCCCGGCTCCGCTGCTCTTTGCCGAGGCCTTCTGCAATTCCCGCACCCTGAGCGCTGCGGACCTGGATACGCACCCGGAACTGGTTGGCGAGAATGGTCTGATCGATCAACTGGTTTCGCAGGGTAGCCTTATCTACCCGGAAGGCGAAGAAGACTGGGACGAGGAGGAATAGCCGTGAGCCTGTTTGTGCGCCTGGCCGACTGGAACAACGATTACGACACCATCCGCTCCATTCGCCAGCGGGTATTTGTGGAAGAACAGGCGGTGCCGCCGGAGATCGAGTGGGACGAACACGAGCCCAAGGCCCAGCACTTCCTGGTGTTTTACCAGAACAAGGCGGTCGGCACCGGGCGGATTACTGGCGACGGAAAAATTGGTCGAATGGCCATTTTGCGCGATGCCCGGGGCCTGGGCGCGGGTCTTCAACTGCTGCTGTTCATCTGCAAATTTGCCCGCGCCGAAGGGCAGAAATGCGTGTACCTCAACGCCCAGAGCCACGCCATTCCGTTTTACGCGAAAGCGGGTTTCAAACCGGTAGGCGAGGAATTTTTTGAGGCGAATATCCCCCATGTGCGCATGGAGCTGCAACTGCCGCTCGAGGAACCGGCGACCGATGAGTGAGCCGACTTCCCGCACCTTGCTCGGTGCCGGGGAATTTTCCCGCGCTTTGCAGTACCTGCTGGGAACGGCGCGCCGCCAAGTGCAGATTTACTCGCAGCAGCTGGCCCGACCGCTGTACCACGAGCGCGAAACCGTTCAGTTGCTCTCGGAATTTGTTCGCAGCAGTCGCTATGCGCGACTGCAGATCCTGATTGCCGACAGCGAGCCGCTGTTGCGGCGACCCCACCGTTTGCTCCCGCTCATTCAGCGCCTGAGCACCCGTATTGAACTGAAGAAGCTTCAGCCTGCAGCGGAATCGAAAACGCAGGAATTTGTGCTCGCCGATGGCATACAGTTACTGCACTGCGAAGATCTCGAGCAGTGGCGCGGGCACCACGATCCGGAAAACCCGGTGCGGGTGCGGCAGCTGCGGGATGTGTTCGAACAGGCGTGGACCCACGCCCGTCCCGATCCGGATTTGCGGCGCCTGCTGATCTGAGCCAGGGCAATCGTTACGGCCGGTCAGGTTCCCGCACCAGCCTTTCCCCCACTCGTTTTTCACCTCAGCAGCCTTTCCCGCCCTATATGATCCGCCCGGGCAAACTGCTCTGTTCCAGCCGAATCGCGATCAATTTCGAGGTCGGAGTAAAACTACCCACACCGTAACTTTCCAGCGGCACCAGCGGATTGGCCTCCGGATAATAGGCGGCAGCCTGACCGCGGGGAATATCGTAGGCAATCAGGGTAAAACCCCGCACGCGGCGCTCGATCTCATCATTCCACAGGGAAACAATATCCACCTTTTGCCGATCCTCGAAGCCGAGACGGTGAATATCATCGAGATGGGCGAACAGCACATGGCGCTCTCCCTGCACGCCCCGATAGCGGTCATTCAGGCCGTAAACGGTGGTGTTGTACTGGTCGTGAGAGCGCAACGTCTGCAACAGCAGATCCGGCGTTCTCCCTTTGTGCGCGGTCACCTGTGCCGGCATTACATCCGGTAACGGGTGACTGACAAAGAGCGCGCGCCCACCTGCGGTATTCCACTGGCGCTGCCCTGCAGGGTTTTGCAGATAGAAACCGCCGGGCGTAGACAGCCGCTGGTTGAAGCCGTCAAATCCCGGTATCACGTCGGCGATCAACTCCCTGATCCGGCGGTAATCGTCTATCAGGTGCAGCCAGTCCACCGGCGTCTTGCCCAGGGTGGCCTGGGCCATTCCGGCAATAATCGCCGGCTCCGAGCGCATTTCCGCAGACAGCGGGCGCAACTGGCCACTGGATGCGTGCACCATGCTGAATGAGTCTTCAATAGTCACCGCCTGCGGGCCGGATCTCTGCTCGTCGATATCGGTGCGCCCGAGACAGGGCAGTATCAACGCGGATTTACCCGTGACCAGGTGGCTGCGATTGAGCTTGGTACTGATCTGTACCGTGAGCGCGCAGTTGCGCAGCGCCTGGTGAGTGCGCGCACTGTCGGGCGTCGCCTGGGCAAAGTTGCCTCCGAGGCCGACAAATACGCTTACCCGGCCGTCGAGCATGGCCTCGATGGTTTTTACCACATTCAGACCCGGTTCCCGCGGCACCGAAAACTCGAAGCGCCTCTCCAGCGCATCGAGGAATGCCGCGGGCGGATTGTCGTCGATGCCCATGGTGCGGTCGCCCTGCACGTTGCTGTGCCCGCGCACCGGACACAGGCCCGCGCCGGGACGGCCCACCTGGCCGCGCAATAGCTGCAGATTGGTAATTTCCTGAATCGTCGCCACCGAGTGCCGGTGCTGGGTGATGCCCATGGCCCAGCAGATGATGGTGGCATTGCTGCGACAGAAAATATGCGCCGCGCGCTCCAGCTCATCTTTCTCCAGGCCGCTTTTGTCGAGGATGCTCTGCCAGCTGGTGGCCTCTACCTCGGCCTGATATTCCGCAAACCCGGTGCAGTGCTGTTCGATAAACTCCAGGTCCAGCGGGCCGGTTGCACCGCCCTCGCCCCCGGTTGTCACCGGTTCCTGTTGCGCCTCCTGCTGCCATTGGAAAAGCAATTTCGCGATACCGCGGATGACCGCAATATCGCCGCCGAGTGCCGGCCGCAAATAGGCGGTACTGAGCGCCGAGTCGCTATTGGTCAGCATCTGCAGCGGATCCTGGGGCGCCTGAAACCGTTCCAGCCCGCGCTCTCGGAGGGGATTGAAAACCACTACCTGGGCGCCGCGGGACACCGCCTCGCTGAGCGGCTCCAGCATGCGCGGATGGTTGGTACCGGGATTCTGCCCGATCACGAAAATCGCTTCCGCTCGGGCAAAGTCCTCGTAGGTCACCGTGCCCTTGCCGGTACCGATACTTTCCTTCAGCGCGACTCCACTCGCCTCGTGACACATATTGGAGCAGTCCGGCAGGTTGTTGGTGCCAAACCCGCGGGCAAATAGCTGGTAGAGAAATGCGGCTTCGTTACTGGCGCGCCCGGAGGTATAAAACGCCGCCTCATCTGGCGATTGCAGCCCATTGAGATGTTCCGCAATCACCGCAAATGCGCGCTCCCAGGAAATCGGACGGTAGTGGCCATCACTGCCGTCGTAATACATTGGCTCGGTCAGGCGGCCCTGGTATTCGAGCCAGTAATCGTCCTGCGCGAGCAATTCTTCAATACTGTTATCGGCAAAAAATCCCGCATCCACCCCACGACCACTGGCTTCCCAGTTCACCGCCTTGGCGCCATTTTCGCAAAAGCGGATATTGCCCTCTTTGGGCCCCTCCCCCCAGGCGCAACCCGGACAATCAAAGCCGCCGTGCTGGTTGGTCTGCAACATCGCACGCAGGTTCTTGAACGGCTGCCTGCTGTCCAGCCAGGCGTGGGCAACGCTGCGCAGCGCGCCCCAGCCAGCCGCGGGCCGGTCATACGGACGGAAACGAAAGCGGTCTACCGGGGTTTTCATGGGCCTTCCTTCACGTTACTGGCCATCAGGCGTTTGGCTTCGACGGGCGCGGGACTGTATACCCGCGGACTGTCTTGCGACGTCATATGGATCAGGTTCAGGTGATATTGTTGCGCCCAGCGGACACACAAATCCGAGGGAGAAGCGAGGCTCACCAGGGTGGAAACACCGGCGCGCACGGCCTTCTGTACCAGTTCCAGGCTACAGCGACTGGTAATGGCAACAAAGCCGCCCTCCAGCCCGATACTCTCGCGGGCGCAGGCACCCAGCAGTTTGTCCAGGGCGTTGTGACGGCCAATATCCTCCCGGCAGGCACGGGTATTGCCATCTCCATCTACAAACAGAGCCGCGTGCATGGCACCGCGGGAACAGCGCTGCTGTTGCGATTCCCGGAAGCGCTGGCGCAGCTCCCGGAGGTGCGCCAGCGCCGGCAATGCCGCCGGAGTCTGTCGCTGCGGATAAAGACTACCGGGAGCACCCACAGCAGCCCCGGGCGGCGCCAGCGCCTGTTCCAGAGCTTCAACGCCGCACAGGCCACACCCGCTGGTGCCCGCCAGTGCCCGTCGGGCCTGTCGAAACTGCTGCATCGCACGCTGGTTCAGGGTGATATCCAGGGTAACCGCATTTTCGACAAACGCAGTTTCCACATCCAGCACCTGGTGCGCGGAGGTAGCGATACCGTTGCACAGGCTGAAACCGATGGCGAAGTCCTCCAGGTCACAGGGAGTTGCCATCATCACCGCGTGATTGATGCCATTAAAACTGATCGCCACGGCGGCTTCGCTGGCAAGCACCTGAGTACCGGGCTGCGGGTCCGGTTCAACATAACTGACAAAGTCGTAAGTGCCGGGTAATTTCGTCATTGGCCGAAAGTCGCAACCGGTTAACGGTATTTCACCGCAGTACCGCTGACACTCACCATCATCATGCCGCCCTTTTCCCCAACCACTTCGTAATCCAGGTCAATGCCCACGATGGCATTGGCTCCCAGCGCGCGGGCCTGCTGCTCGATTTCTTCAAATGCGATTTCGCGGGCCTTGCCCATCTCCCGCTCGTAGGCACCGGAACGACCACCGACAATATCCCGCACCGCACCGAACAGGTCCTTGAAGATATTGGCACCGAGGATGGCCTCGCCAACCACAATCCCGAGATATTTTTCGATCTGGTGTCCTTCAATGCCTGGCGTCGTGGTCTTGATCATCGGATTCCCCTGAAAAATTCACCTGCTGTTTGGGAGTATAGAAACACAAAGCCCCGCACGATGGCGAGGCTTTGCAGGAGGTCAATTTCGCAAAAATGATGGAGGCTCAGACCGCGTTGCGGGCCTTGAACTCCTTGCGCCGGCGATGCAATACCGGCTCCGTATACCCGTTGGGTTGCGCACAGCCCTCGAACACCAGTTCGCAAGCCGCCTGGAACGCAATGCTGTTATCAAAGTTCGGCGCCATGTCCCGGTAGTTGGGATCGCCCGCATTCTGGCGATCCACCACCGCGGCCATGCGCCGCATGGTTTCCTCCACCTGGGCCCGGGTGCAGATACCCTGCTTCAGCCAGTTGGCAATATGCTGGGAGGAAATGCGCAAGGTCGCGCGGTCTTCCATCAGGCCCACGTCATTGATATCCGGCACCTTGGAGCAGCCGACACCCTGGTCAACCCAGCGCACCACATAGCCGAGAATACCCTGGGCATTGTTGTCCAGTTCCCGCTGAATATCCCCTGCGCTCCACTGCGGATTGTCAGCAACCGGCACAGTGAGAATATCGTCGAGACTGGCGCGCTCGCGCTTCGCCAGGTCTTCCTGAATTTTCGCCACGTCCACCTTGTGATAGTGCAGTGCATGCAGCGTGGCCGCAGTGGGAGAAGGTACCCAGGCGGTGTTGGCACCGGCCATGGGATGGCCGATCTTGGCCTCCATCATCGCTGCCATCTGATCCGGAATCGGCCACATGCCCTTGCCGATCTGCGCCCTGCCCTTGAGGCCGGTGGCGAGGCCGGTATCCACGTTCCAGTCTTCGTACGCTGCAATCCACTTGGACTGTTTCATATCGCCCTTGCGAATCATCGGGCCGGCCAGCATGGAAGTGTGGATCTCGTCACCGGTGCGATCGAGGAATCCGGTATTGATAAACACTACCCGTTCCCGCGCCGCGGCGATACAGGCCTTGAGGTTCACCGTGGTGCGGCGCTCCTCGTCCATGATGCCCATTTTCACGGTATTGCGAGCGAGGCCGAGCGCATCTTCGATGCGGTCGAACAGGGTATTGGCGAAAGCCACCTCTTCCGGACCGTGCATTTTCGGTTTCACGATATAGACACTGCCGGTGCGGGAGTTCTTGATGTCACCGCTGCCGCGCAGGTCGTGCATGGCGATAAGGGTGGTCACCATGCCATCGAGAATGCCCTCGGGAATCTCGTTGCCATCTTTGTCGAGAATCGCGTCGTTGGTCATCAGGTGGCCAACGTTGCGCACAAACATCAGGCTGCGTCCGGGGAGTTTTACCTGGCCACCCTCGGCGCCCCTGTATTCGCGATCCGGGTTCAGCCGACGAACAACGGTTTTATCCCCCTTGCGAAGGGTTTCTTCCAGGTCGCCCTTCATCAGCCCGAGCCAGTTGCGGTACACCAGAGCCTTGTCTTCCGCATCCACCGCGGCCACGGAATCCTCACAATCCATGATCGTGGTGAGTGCGGATTCCACCAGTACATCTTTCACACCGGCCGGATCGGTCTTGCCGATCGGGTGGTCGCGATCGATCTGGATCTCGAAATGCAGGCCGTTGTGCGCCAGCAGTATCGCGTCCGGCGACTCGACTGCACCGCGGTAACCGACGAACTGACGGCTATTTTTCAGTGTCGCCACCTTGCCGCTGCGCAATTCAACTTCCAGCAGCGAACCGTTGACGCGATAGGCGGACACGTCGGCGTGGCTGGCGCGGTTTAATGGCGCAGACTGGTCGAGAAAATCGCGGGCGTAGGCAATCACCTTCTCGCCGCGCACTGGATTGTAGCCACCACTCTTTTCCGCACCGCCCGCTTCGCTGATCACGTCGGTACCGTAGAGCGCATCGTACAGGCTGCCCCAACGGGCGTTGGCGGCATTGAGTGCATAGCGCGCATTCATCACCGGCACCACCAGCTGCGGGCCCGCCAGGGTCGCAATTTCGCTGTCGACGTTTTCCGTGGTCGCGCTGAAGTCTGCGGGCTCCGACACCAGATAACCGATACTTTTCAGGAAATCCTTGTACGCGGGGAGATTGCGGTAGCCCTGAGGGTTGTCCAGGTACCACTGATCCATCTGTGCCTGGATCTCGTCGCGCTTCTGCAGCAAGGTGCGGTTGACCGGGGCCAGGTCATTGACAATTTTTTCGAGCTCCGCCCAGAACACCTCGACACTGACCCCGGTGCCGGGAATCACGTCTTCGGTTATCAGTTTGTGCAGTTCTTCGGCAATCTGCAGACCGCCGATGCGGACTCTTTCCGTCATAGCTGACCTCATGGTGCTGGTAGGTTTTGCGGCATTTTATACAGGCGCCCGTACATACCGCTAATTTATAGGTGCAATCTTCAGTATTTACATCATGAATTATAAAGGTTTGAAGCCGGACACAAGCCAGGGACAAAGTTATAGGCAAGTTATAGCTGGCGCCCCACATCGAGGATCAGTCGCCGCATCCAGCGGTGCG
>NZ_CAJXKH010000083.1 GCF_913055755.1 uncultured Microbulbifer sp. | reverse complement strand
GCCTGCGCCCGGGCCAGGGCCTTGCGGCGCTGGAATTCCATTACCCGCTGGCGGTAGTGCTCTGCGGTCTGCCCGGTGAAAACGCTGCGGTTTTCATCCTTGAGTTCGCCCCCCAGCTGCTCGGCGATATTGCGCGCAGTAGTGAGCAGGGTATCCAGTGCCTTCAGCGCTTCAACTTCTGCCGGCAGTGCCAGGAACAGGCTGACCCCCGGCGTGGTGAAATCTTCCATTTCCGACATATCGAAGGTGCCTGGCACCACGATATTCGCCAGGCTGAACAGCGCCGGCCCGTCACCGGCATCGCCGGTGTGGTAGTGGAAGATATTCATATCGCCAAAGCGCAGGCCGCTAGACAGCAGAACCCGCAACAGGTCATTGCCCTCGAAGTAGTCTCCGGGCGGCGCCATGATGTTCAGAATCAGGACTTCCTCGACATCCCGTTCCTTGCGCGCCGCCGACTTGCGACTGGACGCCGAGTGCTCCTTGCGGGGCTCGGGCTCGGGCTTGCGCTCTTCGCTCTCTTTGCGGGCAAAAGGCGAGGCCTTTTTCAGCTCCGGAAAACGGATATCCGCCGCACTCCAACCGGATTTTTTGCGGGGCTCCGGCTCCTCATCGACAGCCGCGGCCGGCTCCGGCTCCACCGCCTGCAGGGACTCCAGGCTTACGGTTTCATCCAGGGATGGCTCGCGACGTTGCGCGACCAGCTCGCCGGCATCCGCCGCCGCGCTCTCGTCTCCCGGGTTCTCCACCGGGAAAATCGCCTCGTCGCCAACCTCGCTGTGCACCTCACCGGCCAGACCCGCCAGTGCGTCCACAGCGCTCTCTGCCGCCGGCTCATCTTCCACCGAATCCATCAGGGTCGGCACCTGCTCTTCCAGGTTCAGCGAGGCCTGCATGGGCGCACCCGCCGCAGTCTCTTCGGGTCGCGCCGCCCGGGTCGATACATCCTCGGCGCTGCGGTCCGGCTTGCTGCCGGCCAGCGGTTTGCGGGAGGAGTGGAAATTCTGCTGCACCTGGCGGTTTACCTGGGACGCATCCTCGGGTTTACGGCGCTGCACAACGCGCACCGAACCGGGCAGCTCGGCGGCGATCTGACGGCGCTTCTCCGCCTCTTCCGGGTCGATATATTCCAGCTCAGGCTCCACCTGTGGTGCAGGTCGCAGCTCTGGCTCCGGCTTGCTTTCCACGGTTCTGGGGCTGGACAGGATCTCGCCGTTCGCGTCGCCATCGTCGCGATAGTCGCGCTCGTCCATGTCCTGGCGCATAGAGCGGGAAAGATTGCGGGATACCTTCATGGTATCCCGGTGCTTCAGGTAGGCGCGGCGCGCACCATCCAGCACCACCAAAAGCAGCAGCAGAGCCAGTATGTTGATCAGCCAGTTATCCATCGCGCTTCCCTCTCCCTACTTCGCCATCCGTTGTCTTGCTTGCCACTGCGCCATTCATTGTTGTTGACCGGAGTCGTTGTTGACCGGGATCTTCCGATTTTCACAACCGTTCCCACAACCGGGTTTTACCATTACCCAGAGCATCACGCCGAAGCCAGCTCTGCGGCCTCCTCTACGTCTACGGATACCAGGCGGGATACACCCGGTTCGTGCATGGTTACCCCCAGCAACTGATCGGCCATCTCCATGGCAATCTTGTTATGGGTAATGTAGATGAACTGAACGTGTTGCGACATCTCTTTAACCATGCGCGCGTAACGGCCCACGTTGGCGTCATCCAGCGGCGCATCCACCTCATCCAGCATACAGAACGGCGCCGGATTCAGGCGGAAAATTGAGAATACCAGCGCAATCGCGGTCAGCGCCTTTTCACCACCGGAAAGCAGGTGGATGGTACTGTTGCGCTTGCCCGGTGGCCGCGCCATGATCGCGATACCGGTATCCAGCAGGTCCTCGCCGGTAAGCTCCAGATAGGCGTGACCGCCACCAAACACCTTTGGGAATAGCTCCTGCAACCCGCCGTTGACCTGATCGAAGGTCTCCTTGAAGCGGGTGCGGGTCTCCTTGTCGATCCTGCGGATCGCATTCTCCAGGGTTTCCAGCGCGTCGGTAAGGTCGCCGTACTGGCGATCCAGGTAGTGCTTGCGCTCGGACTCCTGCTTGTATTCATCGATAGCCGCCAGGTTGATCGGCCCCAGGCGGGAGATGCGCGCCGCCACCAGCTCGATATCCTGCTGTACCGCTTCGATGGTGAGCTCTTCCGGGAGCTCCTCCAGCAGGACTTCCACGTCGTGGTCCGCTTCCCGCAACTGTTCGACCAGCCCGTTGCGCTGGGTCTCCAGGGTCTGTGCGGTGAGGCGCTGCTGCTCCAGCTGGGCGCGCACGCCCTGCAGCGCGGACTCGGCCTTCTGCCGCTCCTGCTCCTGATTGCGCAGGATGCTGTCCACTTCCTCAAGCTTCTTGCGCGCCTGCGACAGCTCCGCTTCCACTTCGATGCGCTGGGCGAGCTTCTCTTCGAGCTCGCCCTGGTAATCCTGCGACGGATCCTGGGCGTCTTCCATCTGCTGTTGCAGCTGTTCACGGCGGCTCTGCAGGCGTTCGACCTGCTCGCGCAATACCTGCAGGGTGCGCTCGAGGGAGACTTTCTGGGTCCGCACGGACTGTTCGCGCATGGCCAGTTCGTGGGCGCGATCCTTGTCTTCGCGGGCGCGCTGGCGCGCTGCATCCAGGGCTTCACGCAGCTCTTCGCGGCGGGCCAGCAGGGATTCGCGGCGGTCGGTATCGTCGCTCATCGCTTCCAGCGCTTCCTGCAGCTCGATGCGCGCTTCGGAAATGGATTCGGCTTCCGCTTCCTTCTGTTCGCGCACCTCGGCAATTTCCTGCTCGATGCGATTGCGGCGCTCATCCATCTGTTCCTGGCGCGCGCGCTGGGCCGACAGCTGGCTGCGCAGGTCGCCGGTGCGGCGGTTCAGCTGCTCGGCGTCGTTGCGCGCCTGCTCGATCTCCCGCTCCAGCTCGCCGGCGCGGTTGCGTTGCTGCTCGCGCTGCTCCGACAGCTCCTCGATGCGGGCTTCGCACTCGGCCAGGGACTGCTCGAGGCTTTCCAGCTCCTGCTTGCGCGCCAGTACCCCCGCTTCCGCATCGGCACCGCGGCTGACCCGCAACCAGTTGGGACCGAGCCACAGGCCGTCGCGGGTGACAATGGACTCGCCACCCTTGAGCTGGGCGCGCTGGGACAGGGCACTGGTGAGATCTTCGGCGGTGTAGATGCCGTCAATCAGGCCAGTCAGTGAAGCCGGACCCTGAACCACATCCGCCAGTTTCGGCAGGCTTCCGGTGCTGCCCGAGGCCACACTCTGGCCATCGACAAATACCGCCTGTCCGCCTTCGAGGCTTGCCAGGGCGTCCTGCAGGGATTCGATCTGGTCGATGCACACCGCCTGCAGCCGCGTACCCAGTACGGTTTCCACCGCGGTTTCCCAGCCGGAATCGGCACTGATCTGTTCCGCCAGGCGCGGGCGATCCTGCAGGTTTTGCTGTTCCAGCCAGCCAGCTACGGCTTTGCCCTGGCCCATGGCCGCCTGCTGCAGCGCTTCCAGGGAGGCCTGGCGTCCGCGGCTGGTCTGCAGCAGCAGGCGCTCTTTGTCCAGGTCCGACGCCAGGTCACTTTCCTGGCGGCGCAATTCCGCCAGTTGCCCGACTTTCTCGGCAATCGATTCACGGCGCTCGGCCAGCTGCATTTCCAGCTCGGCCAGCTCTTCATTCTGCTGCTCCAGCTCGCTGTCATCACCGCTGCCGGCGAGGCCTTCGCGCTCGCTCTGCAGCTTGCCAATACGCTCCTGCAACCGCTGGCTCGAGGTTTCCAGGTGCTGGATACGGGACTGCTGGACTTCCGCCTTCTGGCGGGAGCCGGAAGCGCCCTGGTTGAACTGGTCCCACTCGTTCTGCCAGTCGCGCATCTGGTCTTCGGCGGTGAGCAGCGCCTGCGCGGATTCTTCTTCCGCGGCCTGCACCATCTCCAGGTCCGGCACGATCACTTCCAGCTCGGTTTCGAACTCGGACATTTTTTCCTGGTCTGCGGACAGCAGGCCCTGGGATTCACTGTATTCCTGTTCGGTGCGGGAAAGGTCCGCCTGCAACTGGGTGTTGCGCTCGCGGGCGTGGGCAATGCTCTGCTCGAGGCGGGCGATATCGCCGCCCACGGCGTAGAAGCGGCCCTGCACCTCGTTGAAGGCGTCGGTCAGTTCGTGGTGCGCAATGCGCTGCTCTTCGATACCGGTATCGCAGCTGACCTGGCGGGTCACCAGCTCCTCGACGGTCAGTTCCAGCTCGCCGATCTGCTGCTGCTTGGCCTTGGCCTGGTCGTCCAGGTTGCGGTACTTGAGCGCCTGCAGGTGCGCCTTGTGTGTGCGCTCCTCTTCCTTGAAGCGACTGTACTTTTCCGCCGCCGCAGACTGGCGCTCCAGGCGCGACAGCTGGCGGTCCAGCTCGTCGCGGATATCGGTGAGGCGCTCGAGGTTTTCCTTGGTGCGGCGCATGCGGTTTTCGGTATCGCGGCGGCGCTCCTTGTACTTGGAGATACCCGCGGCTTCCTCAATAAACACCCGCAGCTCTTCGGGCTTGGCCTCGATCAGCTTGGAGATCATGCCCTGTTCGATAATCGCGTAGCTGCGCGGGCCGAGACCGGTACCCAGGAACAGGTCGGTCACATCGCGGCGGCGGCACTTCTCACCGTTCAGGTAGTAGTTGTTCTGGCCATCGCGGGTTACCCGACGCTTGACCGATATCTCGCTAAACGCAGCGTATTCGCCGGCCAGCTTGCCCTCGGAATTGTCGAACACCAGCTCGATGGACGCCTGCCCCACCGGCTTGCGGCCGCTGGAACCGTTGAAGATAACGTCGGTCATGGAGTCGCCGCGCAGATTTTTCGCGGAAGACTCACCCATTACCCAGCGCACGGCGTCGATGGTATTGGACTTGCCACAGCCGTTGGGGCCGACCACGGCGCTGAGGTTGGAGGGGAAGTAAACGGTGGTCGGGTCGACAAAGGATTTAAACCCGGCCAGCTTGATGCACTTCAAACGCATGGTCTTGAAACTCGGTAATACCCGGCGCCCGTACGACCGCTATTCCACGCCGCCGAACGCTCTTCGTTGTAATCTCTGGAGGGAATCTGGCTGCTGTCGCGGCCAAATCGCCGTTTTGTCTTTGCAAACCGCCGATTGTACATGGCTGCGTGCGCGGTTTCAGCGCTATTTTTGACCGCCGAACCCCGCCTTGCGCGGGGCCGGCCCACTGCCACTTTCAGACAGGGACCCCCAGCGGCAATGCCGGCGGCCCGGAAGGTCAGATTTTCTCGTCGATAGCGATCGAGACCGGCTGGTCCCAGTCGCTGCGGGACAGGGCCTTGACCCCACCCTGCCAGTCTCCCGGCGCCGGGCGGGCATTGCCACTCACAGCAAGGCGTGCCACCAGCTGCACGCTGTCCACCGTTTTCAGGCTGCGTCCGGGCATCATCGCGCGAGACTCGTCCAGCACAACCTCGGTCGGCAGATCTGCCGCTTTCAAGCGCACAATCGCCAGCGGCATGGGGCTTTCAGCGGTGCGCGCGTAGACGAATACCGGGGTATCCGGGTTTGCCGAGACCGACTCGGCAAGGGAGACCTTGATGCGGATACTGTTCTCCCCCGCCGCTGCCGCCGGCGATTGCTGCGCGGCAGCCAGCGAGGTTTCCGCTTCTTCACTGCCATCGCCGGCCTCCGCGAGCGCCTTTTCCGCCCGCGCCACACCGGCCGCAAGCGCCTGGTAGGCGTTGCTACCGGGCGCCATCTGGGACAGCGCCCCCTGCCAGTAATCCCGCGCCTGACGGAACTGCCCGCTCTCGAAGGCGGCGATCCCCGCCAGGCCGAGGGCGGTCGGGTTGCTGGGCTGGGTTTCCAATACCGCGGTCACCTCACGGGTCACTTCCGGTGTAATCCGCGAACCACCGGCGAAGAACAGCGCCTGCGCCAGCTCCGCGCGGATATTGACCGCATTCGGCTCGCGCTCGACGATGTAACGGTACTGCGCCACCGCACCCTCGATGTCATTGCCAACCAGCAGGCGCTGGGCCAGCACATAGCGACTGGACAGATCCTCCGGATGGGTGTGCGTGCGCTCGCGCAGGCGCCGGGTGATACTGGCCTCTGCCGCCGTATCCGCGGTACCGGACTGGCTGGCAACCATATCCCGATACAGCGCCAACTCCCGATGGGCACCCCAGTAGAAATAAAGTCCCACCGCGCACGCAGGCACCAGCAATGCCATTGCCACTATCAGGCCCCGCCCCCCCTCGCGGATGCCGGCCAGGCGAAACGCCGAGCCCTCTTCCTGCAGGAATTTTCGAGCCAGTTCGGTGTGCATCGACTGGTACTCGCTGTCGCCGATGGCACCGTTGGCCCGCGCCGCGTCCAGCTCTGCCTTGTGCTCCAGATACAGCGCCCTGCGCGTGCGGTCCGCATCAGCACCGTCCAGGTGGTCATCGCCAGCCCCCCTGCGCCGCCGCAACAGCGGCCAGGCGATAAAGGCGGCCAGCGGCAATATCAACAGCGCGAGCATTCCCCAGAGTTCAGTCATTGTGTTTGCTCCCGCGATCACCTTCACCTCTCAGCAACTGCGCCAGGCGCCGCTGTTCTTCCGCGCTCAGTTCATCCGCCTGCGATTCCTGCCCGGCACCGCGACCGCTGCGCGAGCGCGCAACAATCACTACCAGCGCCAGCAGACCCAGGGCAGCAAAAACCCCCGGCGCCAACCACAGGGCCAGCGTATTGCGCTGCACCGGCGGCCGGTACAGCACGAAGTCACCGTAGCGCGCCACCATGTAATCGTTGATCTCCGCGTCACTGAAACCATCTTCCAGCAGCCGCCGGATTTCACGCCGCAAATCGTTCGCCACCATGGAGTCAGAACCCGCGAGGTTCTGGTTCTGGCACTTGGGGCAACGCATTTCCTCGATCAAAACCTGGTAGCGAGCCTGCAATTCCGGCGTAGACAGGGGCTCCACTTCCACGGATGCACGGGTGACCACTGCTAACAGCAAAGTCAAAAGTGCGAGCAGGGGGATGGCTAAGCGACGTGTGGACACTGGCTTTCTCCGGGAAAATATCGGCCGATTATACCAGCGCCACCGCGCCGCTACACGCCCCGCATAAGCGCGTCTGCACGCACCCGGAGGATCCCCCACTTCACCGTTAACTCTTTGAATCTCAAAAAAATTTTCAGAAAGCGTTGACGCCCCAAAAAAAATCATTACTATACGCAGCTCCTGACGCGGGGTGGTTAGCTCAGTTGGGAGAGCGGCGGCCTTACAAGCCGTAGGTCACAGGTTCGACCCCTGTACCACCCACCACTTCTCCTCACCTGCACAGCAGGCTTTTCTGGAGAAGAAAGGAATGCGGACCGGTAGTTCAGTTGGTTAGAATGCCGGCCTGTCACGCCGGAGGTCGCGGGTTCGAGTCCCGTCCGGTCCGCCATATACAGAAGAGGCTCACACGAAAGTGTGGGCCTTTTTTGTTTGTGGTCGATCGGCGTGGGAGACAAAATTGTTGGGGACAAATTTGGACGCCAGAGCGTAGCGGCGGCGCCCGCGGGGTGAGAGTCAGGAAGACCCGAATCCACCCCGGTTCAAAAAAAGCGCCAAGCGCTTTCGGTCGAGCAAGCGATCAGCCTTCCCCAGCCCCAAACACCTGCCCGATCAACACACTACCTCTGGCCACGGGGTCCCGGCGGATCAGGGTCTCTTCCTCACCAATACGCCTGAACAGGGTCTTCATGCTCTGCTCAATCACATAGCGCTCGAGGTCCATATCCGGCTTGTTGGCGAGAGGCAATTTCTCGTAAGTGGCCTGCAGACTCTTGTACTGGTCGTAAAAACCCGTCTTGCGCAGATTGGCTTCCACAATCGGCTGGTAGCGCACACGCAGGGTGCTCTCGGTTTGGCGCTGGAAATATTCCGTCGCCGCGGTGTCGCTGCCGCGGATAATACCCAGCGCATCATTGACGGTCATTCCGGTGATCGCCTGCTTGAATACCGGCGCAGCCTCGGCCGCCGCCTGCTCCGCGCCGCGATTCATCGCATTCTCCAGCTGATCCACATAGTTGCCGAAACCGAACTGCCGCAGACCATCTTCCACCGGGCGAACCGATGCAGGCAGCCCGAGATTGAACGCACCCACCTGCGACAGGCTGTTGCTGGCCCGGTCCGTACTGGTGCGCAGGGTATCCTTGATGCCCCGCGCGAGCTTCGAGTCCGTGTCATAACCCGCGTTTTTTGCGACCTGATTCCCCAGATCAATCCACGGAGAGGCGGCGCCCATATTCTCGCAGCCGGCCAACGCGAGCCCGGTGGCGATTACCGCTGCGCATATCCAATATTTTCTCATGGTCATCCCCCTTGAAATTCGATGTCGGCGAAATTCGATGCGGGCATAGTACCGCAGTCGCCATCGCGCGATAGTGACCGGATTCCTGCTTCCGCTATATCCGGACAAACGCAATACCCGGCGTCACCAGCACGGCAGAGGCCATCAAGACGGCTCGGCGCTTTCGTAACTGATCCCTTCCGCCTGAAACTGCCCGCGAAGCTCGGCCCACTGATCCACCGGCAACCGGATCGGCATGCTCACCTTGTCGCTGTAGGTCGCCTCTGCGCACTCACCGTTTTTTTGCGCTACCAGAAAGCGCACCCGCGACTCCTCGGCAAAGTTGCAGGTTACCTGCACAGCCAACAGGGGCACGAAGGTTTTCAGTTCAGCCAACTGCAGCGCGGCGCCCACCGCGCCGCGGTAGGCTCGCATCAGCCCACCGACACCCAGCTTGGTGCCGCCAAAATAGCGGGTGACGATGGCGCCCACGTTGCCGATTTCCTGCTTCAGCAACAATTCCAGCATCGGGCGGCCGGCGCTACCACCGGGCTCCCCATCATCATCGGACTGCATCACCTCGGGATTGGAGGGATTGCCGATCACCAGCGCGGTGCAATGGTGTGTGGCATCCGGGTACCGGGCCCGCACCGCTTCCAATTGATACAAAAAAGCCGCTTTATCGGAAACCGGCCCCAGCCAGCAGATAAAGCGGCTTTTTTTCTCTTCCGTCTCAGTGACAACGGGAGAGCAGGGAATCTGATAACTCACCTGAAAATTCGTCCCACGACTGTTTCTGTAAGCGCTCGTACAGGGGCTGCAGCTTGGTCTGCCAGATGCGGTCATCCACCACACCTACATGTTTGCAGCGAATGGTGCCACCCGCATCTACCAGGAAAGTTTCCGGCGCACCGAACACCCCGAGATCCAGCGCCAGACGCCCCTCCACATCAGATACCGAGAACAGGTAGGGGTTGTGGAATTTTTCCAGCCACTTCTGCGCCGCTTCGTTATCGTCTTTCAGGTTGATCCCGACAATGGGAACGCCCTCTTCCGCCAGCTTGTTCAGGTAGGGATGCTCTACCCGGCAGGATACACACCAGGTGGCCCAGACGTTCAGCAGCAGCGGCTGACTGGGCAAATCCGATTTTTTCAGTTCGCGATTGGTTTCCACATCCAGCAGCGCAAATTCGGGCACCGGCTTGTTCAACAGCGCCGAAGGCATATCCTGCGGGTTCAGCGACAGTCCGCGCCAGAACAGCAGCGCCAGTGCCACAAAAATAATCAGGGGTAAAAAAAGCTTCAGTCTCGCCACAGCAAATTCCAGATTTCCGTTCTTTCAGACCTCAGGCCCGGGCCAGGGAGGCGTCATCGGCAGCCATTGCCCGACCGCTGTTTGCGCGCGCAGCCTTGACCTTGCGATAACGTTTGTCCGCCACTGCAATACCGCCACCGAGCGCCATCAATGCCGCGCCCAGCCAGATCCATACAACAAAGGCTTTGTACTGCAGGCGCACCGCCCAGTCACCGGCCGGGTTGCTCTTGTCCATCGGTTCGCCCAGCGCCACATAGAGATCGCGGAACAGGCTCGAATCAATGGCGGCCTCGGTCATGGTGTTGCCACCGGACAGGTAATTGCGCTTCTGCGGGTGCAGCTCGGCAATCACCCGGCCATTGTCGCGCACCATCAACACGCCCTCTGAAGCCCGGTAGTTGGGCCCGGACACCTGGCGCACGCCTTCGAAAGTAAATTCGTAACCGGACATCTCGGCACTCTGGCCCGGCGACATGCGCAGATCCTTCTCAACGCTGTATACCGTGGTCAGTGCAACCCCGAGCACGGAAACCGCGAGACCGATATGCCCCAGGTGCATGCCGTAATAGCTGGCACGCTGGCGCTTGAGGCCCGCCCACAGGTTGTCGGCATTGCGCGTCTTGGCCAGCACGTCGGCGACACTGGCGGTAATCACCCAGAGTCCGGCAAAAATTCCCAATAGGGCGCCCCAGTGGAATTCACCAGCCAGCAGTGTTAGCAGCGGCGCGGCAACGGCAGCCACCAGTGCCGGCAACCCCCATGCGCGCAGCAGCTTCCCAACCCGGGAATCTTTCCAGTTGGCGTGGATCCCCAACCCCAGCAGCACACACAGCACCAGCATCAGCGGCACAAAAAACATATTGAAGAAAGGTGGGCCGACACTGATCTTGCCCAGGTTGAGCGCATCCGCCAGCAGCGGGTACAGGGTACCGGTCAGCACCACCGCCATGATCAGTACCAGCACAACATTGTTGCCGAGCAGGAAGGTCTCCCGGGACCGGAACGAGAACACACTGCCGGCGCTCACCGCCGGCGCGCGCAGCGCGAACAGCAGCAGTGACGCCCCCACCACGATCGCCAGGAAGGCGAGAATAAACCCGCCGCGCAGTGGATCCGTGGCAAACGCGTGCACCGAAGTCAGTACCCCGGAGCGCACCAGGAAGGTACCCAGCAGGCTGAGGCTGAAGGAGAAGATCGACAGCAGAATGGTCCAGCTGCGGAACAGCCCGCGTTTTTCGGTGACCGCCAGCGAGTGCAGCAATGCGGTCCCCACCAGCCAGGGCATGAACGAGGCATTTTCCACCGGGTCCCAGAACCACCAGCCGCCCCAGCCCAATTCGTAGTAAGCCCACCAGCTGCCCAGGGCGATACCCAGGGTCAGGAAAGACCAGGCCACCGCAGTCCAGGGGCGCGCCCAGCGCGCCCAGGCACTGTCGAGGCGACCTTCCAGCAGCGCCGCGATGGCAAACGCGAATGCCACCGAGAAGCCCACATACCCCATATACAACAGGGGCGGATGAATAATCATTCCCGGATCCTGCAGCAACGGATTCAGGTCACTGCCGTCGCCGGGCGGAAACGGCAGCGCCCGCTCGAAGGGGTTGGAGGTGAGCAGAATGAACAGGAAGAAGCCGACCAGCAGCATGCCGAGCACCGACAGCACCCGCGCCACCAGCACATCCGGAAGCTGCCGGCTGAACAGCGCCACTGTTACGGTCCAGCCCGCCAGCATCAGTAGCCACAACAGGATCGAGCCTTCGTGACCACCCCACACCGCGGTGATCTTGTAAATCGTCGGCAGAATACTGTTGGAATTCTGCGCCACATAAGCCACGGAAAAATCACTGTTGGCAAAGGCAACGGTCAGGCACACATAGGACAGGACAGTAAATGCCAGCACTCCCAGAGCCAGGGGCCGCCCGGTGTCCATCCACAGCACTCGCCCGCTGTAGGTGCCGAGCATTGGCACTACCGCCAGTGCCAGCGACAGCAGCAGGCCGACAATCAGGGCAAAATGGCCCAGTTCGGGACTCATATCTTCGCATCTCCGTGACAGCTGGCCTTACCTTTCATGCTCTCCATGACTTCCGGCGGGGTGTAGGATTCATCGTGTTTTGCCAACACCTGGTCTGCGCGCACAAAACCACCCTGCTGCAGCTTGCCGGTCACAATCGCGGCCTCACCTTCGGCAAACAGGTCTGGAAGAATCTTGTCGAACACCACTTCCAGCTCCGCTTCGCCATCGGTGATGGCAAAGCGCACATCGAGGGAGTCGCTGTCCCGAACCACACTGCCCGGCACCACACAACCGCCAGCGCGGATTCGCTTTGCAAACGGTACTTCACCGGCGGCAAAGGCGCTCGGCGCGTAAAAGTAATCCATATTGGAGCGCATGGCATAAGTTACGAATCCCACCGCGGCACTGGACAGTACCACCAGCAGAATGACGAGAATCAGGCGTTGTTTACGGGCTGGATGCATGGTGATCGGATATCTGAAAATATATTAATCGGTCTGCTGCCACCCACTCGGCTTTCCAGGCGGGCGGCAACTCGGGTTGCGGGTACTGGCCCGGCACTATTGAGTGGCGACCGCCCCGCGGGATTCTTCAGCGCGCTCGCGAGCGGCGCGGCGACGGGCCTCTTCCAGGCGTAATTCCTGCGCGACTTCCCTGCGCAGACGGCGCCGGATGACCAGCGGTGCCACTGCCAGGGCGATCATCACCACGGCGGCAACCAGATAGGACACCCACACATAGGGTCCGTGGCCGTTCATGGCCAGAAACTCGGCAAAAGAACTGAACTGAAACTCCATGAATCCCCCTATGCTCAAGGGCGCCCGGGCGCCGTTTGTCCCAGCAGTTCACGCACCCACTGGGTACGCCACTCGCGCTGCAGGATCATTGTGCGCGTGTGCAGGGTCAGCACCCAGGCGTAAAACAGGTAGAAGCCCGCGATCATGGTGATCAGTGGATAGAACATACTCGGGTCAATGGTGCTGGCCTGGGTCAGCTTGAGGGTCGCGGGCTGGTGCAATGTGAACCACCAGTCGACCGACTTGTAGATGATCGGGATATTGACGGTTCCCACCAGGGCCAGCAGCGCACTGGCCTTGTCCCCGGACTGTTCGCGACTGAACGCACCGGACAGCGCCATTACCCCCAGGTAGAGGAAAAACAGGATCAGCATCGAGGTGATGCGCGCATCCCACACCCAGTAGGTGCCCCAGGTGGGCTTGCCCCACAAGGCACCGGTAAACAGGGAGATAAAGGTGAGTGCGGCACCAATGGGCGCCGCAGCGCGCATGACCACAAAAGAGAGCTTCATCTTCCAGATCAGGCCGATAGCGCCACAGATGGCCATGATGTAGTAGCCAGCGAGCGCCAGGAATGCCGCCGGCACGTGGATATAGATGATGCGGTAGCTGTTGCCCTGTTTGCCATCCTGTGGGGCAAAACCCAGCCCCCAGACACAGCCGATCAGCAACAGCAACAGGCTGGCCACCCCCAACCAGGGCAACCAGGCGCTGGACTTCTGATAGAACCAGCGCGGCGATCCGAGTCTGTGAAACCATTGCCAGGCCAATGTCGTTCTCCTGTTGCGCCGCCAACTGCTGCGGCAAACGGATAAATTCAAATAACCGGTTTAGTGGTCCAGGCTGATGCGAATCGCACCGGCCGCCGCCAGTGGTGCCAGCGCCGCAGCCGCCGCCAGTATCGCTCCCAACACCGCCAGTTGCGCACTGTATGCGTACCCATCCAGTGCCGCCTGCACCGTACCGGTGCCAAAGATTAACACGGGCACATACAGCGGCATAATAATCAGTGCCAGCAGCAGTCCCGGGCGCTGCAGGGCCACGGTCAATGCCGCCCCCACCGCACCGATCAAGCTCAGGCTGGCGGTGCCCAGCAACAGCGATATCACCAGCGGCAGGTAGCCCGCCGCCGGCAGGTTCAGCATCAGTCCCAGCAGTGGCGACAGAACCGCGAGAGGCAGGCCGGTCACCAGCCAGTGCACCGCCACCTTGGCCAGCACCGCGAAATACAGCGGTTGCGGCAGTAGTGAGATCTGCTCCAGGGAGCCGTCCTCGTAATCTCCGCGAAACAGTGACTCCTGGGACAGGAGTGTCGCCAGCAGCGCCATCACCCAGATAAGTCCCGGCGCCATCCGCGCCAGCATTTCCGGGTCCGGACCTATGCCCAGGGGCATCATCGCCAGCACGGTGACAAAAAACAGCAGTGGATTGACGATATCCGCCCGGCGGCGAATCGCCAGCAACAATTCTGTCCGCAACAGGGCCATGAATCCCGGCCCGGCACCTGCACTCACACCCGCCTCCTGCGCCTGCCCGCCCTTTGCCACGGCAACGCTTTCACTGCACACTGCCTGCCTCCATCGCGATGTCATATCCCGCTGGCACCTGGAAATCCAGGAGATTCACTTGTTTGAGGGGGCTCAGGTTTACCGGCTGGTGGGAAGTGAGCAGGATGCTGCCACCTGCGCCGAGATGATCTGCCATGCGCGACTCCAGGCGCGCCACACCGCGCACATCCAGGGCCGCGAGGGGCTCATCCAGAATCCACAGGGATGCCACCGATGGCAGGAACAGGCGCGCCAGCGCAACCCGGCGGGTCTGCCCCGCCGACAGCTGTTGGCACAGTACGTCCTCGAACCCATACAGATCCACCGCCTCCAGCGCCACCAGGGCATCCTCGCGCCGCGCGCCGTACCAGGCGAGATTCTCCATTGGCGTCAGCCCGCGGCGCACGCCGGCATTGTGCCCGATATACAGGAGGGACTGGCGCATCTGCGCGAGGGAAGCAGGAAAGGGTTTATCGCCCCAGAGGATTTCACCACGGTAGTCCGTGGCACTGCCGATCAATGTGCGAATCAGGGTGCTCTTGCCGGCGCCGTTGGTTCCCAGCACCTGCATCGCAGCACCCGGCTCCAGAGTGAACCCGAGACCGCAGAACAACGGCCGACCTCCTCTCTCGCAGGAGAGGTCGCGCACCTGTAATGATCCCGGGGTATTCGAGCCCATGAGCCACCGATATTGATGAAAAACCGACCAGCATTATACCGACCGCGGTCGGGTTTGTACGGTTTTCTCCCCCGGCGCCTCCCCGGCCTGGCCCGGCGCCACGCCACTCCCCCATTCGATCACGGCCCGCACCCGGCTACTGCCGGGACGGGTTTCCAGCTCCCTGCAGATCGTCTTGAGGAGGCTCAGGCCGCGCCCGGAGTAGACCCCTTTCTGCTCGCTGACATGGGGAAAACCGGGGCCACTGTCCTCCACTTCCAGCTGTAATTCGCCACCCCTGCCCCGATCACGGCAGCGCAGGCTGATCTCGATCCAGCCGTGACTCAAGCCACTGCGCCGCTCCGCCATCAGGTCGTAATAGTGCACAAAGCCCTCGTCGGTACACTTGAGGGACGAGTCCAGCCCCAGCACCCCGTGCTCCAGGGCATTGCGAAACAGCTCGCCCAGGGAAATCGCCAGCTCCTCCTGAAAGCGCGCCGCACCGGGCATCTGCGCCAGCACGCCCAGCAGGTGCGGCAACGGATCGCCACTGCGCAGTTCCGAGTCTGCCAGGCGCAGGTTAATCGACCACTCGCCAACACGACCGCCCTTGCGGTTACCGTTATTTTCCATCTCCTCGCACCGGGGCCGCAGCAGGGAGCCGTGGGCAAGGTCCATTTCAACCAGGGACAGGTCATCGTGCTGCTGCGAGGCGTGCGCGTTCACCGCAATCAGGATCCGCTCGAACGCAGACTCCCCGCTGTGATCGCCATCCTGCACCAGCTCCAACAGGCGGGATTCACCGAAGTGCTCCCCGCACTTGTTGCGCGCCTCGTGGATGCCGTCACTCCACAGGAAAAGCCGGTCCCCCGGGTACACCCGCAGGTTGACCACCGCGCTGTCAATCTGGTCCGCCGCCAACACGCCGAAGGGCAGGTGTCGGGACTCCAGCAGGCGCAGCTTGCCATCGGAACTTTTCACACAGGGACTGGGCATACCGGCATTGAGCAGCCTCAGGTGATTGCGGCGAGGGTCCAGCTCCAGCATCGCCAGACAGCAGAACATCTGTCGCGGCAAAATATCGTGCAGCTTGCGGTTGATCTCCTTCAGTACCCGGGTGAAGGAGAAGCCGCGGGGAATCATGGAATAGAAAATGGACGTCAGTGGCACCGCCCCCACCGCCGCCGCCAGTCCGTGACCGGCGAAATCCCCCAGCATCAGCACCAGTTTGCCGTCGGGGGCGTGGGTCGCTGCCAGCACATCGCCGTTGAGCACCGCCCGCGGCGACAGGTGATAGCGTATCGCCGGGGTATCGTCGAGACAGCTTTCATTGCCGAGATTGCCGAATATCTCACGGGCGTTGGCCTGTTCCTGCAGAAAGTCCGCGTGATGCCTGCGCATGCGGTCGCGCTGGGCCATCAGGGAACGGCCGAACTCACAAAAGCGGCGGATGGAGGCGAGCTTCAGCTGTACCAGAGGCGGGCTGTAGGGCCTGACGAGAATATCGTCGCAGCCGTCAATGTTCGGACTCCCGGATGCTTCCTTTTGATCCAGGACAAACAGGATCGGGACCGGTTCTATGCCGCTGTACTGGCGCAGCTGGCGCAACTGAACCTTTTCGGCCGTTTTCGACGCGCAGGGGCCGAAAATGACCAGGCTGGGTTGATAGTCCTGATAAATGGCCAGGGCCAGGCCGGCGTCATCCACGGTGCAGGTTTCGGCAGGACTGGCCGCCACCGACGAGCTGGTGTATTCCCAATCCTCCAACTGCGCCCGCAACTCGGCCGCCTCCCGCGTGTCGCGCTCGATGATCAGAACCCGGAAAGACGGCATGATACAGGGGCCCGGTAGGGACAATCAGCGGATGCTGAAAATCCGGTCGAAATTGGAAACACTCAGAATATGGGAGACATGGGCGTTGGCGTTGACCAGTTCCACGTCGGGCTGAAAACCCTCGCGGCTCACCTCCACGCAATAGTCCCGCAACAGCAGGAGCATACCCAGGGCAGCGCTATCCAGGTGGTCGGTAGCCGACAGGTCCACGATGAACTGCTTTGGCGGAGGGGCGACATTGCGGTAAGCACGCTGGAATTCCCGGTGCATATTGAAATCGAAGTTGCCCACAATGCGGATAACCAGCGCATTGCCGTCGTCCGGGACTTCCGAAAACACCCGGCTGTCAAACCTGTCGGAAACTACCATCTGAAGGTCCTTTTTCCCCTATCCTGCCCCGCTACTGCTCTTACTGCCGCAGGGCCGGCCGCTGGCTGATGAGACATAACGCCTCGCTTCAACCCTCCTGTGTGAAATGCACGCGTTACAGCGCCAATATACACCCCGCCGCTCCAGGTGCAAACCGGGCGGACGGGTAACAGAGACACCGGGGAGAGGCAGAGAGAAGGAGTGCGAAAGATGAAAAAGAAAAGGTACCTGTCAGGCACCTTTTCTCGAACTGTTCCGGGTTTGGGCACGGGGAAAACGATTGTGCGGTACGAAATGGGCTCGGTCTGGCCTCCAGCAACGCGGTCTGACTACCGCCGCGCCGAATATGCCGCCGTTAAATACCCGGATTGACCGCGAAAAACCGGAAGGCCGGTTTATTGGCTTGCAGCCCCTTACCCGGTAAGAAGTCCAGTCAGAAGTCCAGCTGGTAATCCATCAATTCCCGGCGCAGACGCATTTCCTCCAGTTTGTCTTCGACCAACCTTCGGGCATCCCGGGGGTTATCTGGGGTATACAGCAATTCTCCTACCACGGAAGAATCCGCTTCATCAAAATCAATGTCATTTTCGATAACGTTGCCGCTCATAGAAAACTCCATAATCTCGATCTGCCAGGGCAGAAACACTTTGTCTGTTTTTGTTGTGC
>NZ_CAJXKH010000082.1 GCF_913055755.1 uncultured Microbulbifer sp. | reverse complement strand
TATCAGTGTCCGACAGCGCTTCGATCTCGTCCCGGTTTCCGATCGCGAGGATGCGGCCGTGCTTTAACGCAAGTGCGCTGGCGATGGAATTGTTCCTGTCTACGGTAAGAATGTCGCCATTAATGAAAATACGGTCTGCGTTGGGGGTTTCTTCACAACCGTTAAGTAATAGTACTACCGCTAAAAATACAAAAATTCTGGCTGGAGTCATCGCGTTCTTTTGGAGCTATAGCCCACCGGTTGTATCGATAAATGTCCCGGTGGTGAAGGAAGCTTCTTCACTGAGTAACCAGGCGATAGCTCCGGCCACTTCTTCCGGCTGTCCACCGCGCCCGAGCGGTATCCGGGATTTGAGCCGTTCGATGCGCTCCGGCTCGCCGCCGTCACTGTGCATCTCCGTAGCGATCAATCCCGGGCGCACACCGTTGACCCGGATACCTTCCCGCGCGACTTCCTTGCTGAGGCCGATGGTCAGGGTATCCACTGCGCCCTTGCTGGCGGCGTAATCGATATATTCATTGGGAGAGCCACTGCGGGCGGCCCCGGATGAAACATTGACGATGGCGCCACCTGTGCCGCCATTTGCGGTGGACATGCGTTTGATGGCCTCGCGGCAGCACAGCAGCGTCCCGGTGACATTCGTTTGCAGGATCTGATTGATCCGCGCGGCGGTCATCTGTTCGACGCGGGACTGTTGCAACAGCATACCGGCGTTGTTCACCAGCGCCGTCAACGGTCCGAGCTGCTCGTCTACCGCAGCAAATAGCCGCTCTACGTCATGCTCCAGGGAAATATCTGCCTGCACCGCGATCGTTTTGACATCGTGCGAGCGCAGATTTTCCAGTACCGCTTCGGCGTCGGACTGACGGGCGCGGTAACTGATGCAGATATTGTAACCGCGGGCGGCGAGCAGCTTGGCAGTGGCGGCGCCAATGCCGCGACTGCCGCCGGTGATGAGTGCAATTTTTCTCGCGGTATTGGCCACGGACATCTACCTGTGCGGGATGGTGTGTAGGAGCCTGCTTGCAGGCGAAAGGGGGCGGGCCGCAGGCCCGCATTGCGGAGCTGGAGCTCCGCGCACCCAGGAATTGCGGAGCTGGAGCTCCGTGTTCCTTTAATAGATCTGCGGGCCGCCGTTGTTGTCGGTGTCGCTGGCGAGGCTCAGTTCGTCGGCGGCGCTGTTGAGGTACTCGGCGTCGGACTCGGACTTGAGCTTGATCATCAGGCGCAGGTCGTTGGCAGAGTCGGCGTGGGCGAGGGCGTCCTCGTAGGTGATCTCGCCGCGGTCGTAGAGTTCGTACAGGGCCTGGTCGAAGGTCTGCATGCCCTGTTCGTTGGAGCGTTTCATCAGCTCCTTCATCTTGTGCACTTCGCCCTTGCGGATCAGGTCTGCCATCAGCGGGGTGTTGATCATGATCTCGAGACAGGCGCGGCGGCCGTCGCCGTCCGGCGTCGGTACCAGCTGCTGGGCGACCATTGCCTGCAGGTTGAGGGACAGGTCCATCCACAGCTGCTGGTGCCGGTCGGCGGGGAAGAAGTGGATGATGCGGTCCAGCGCCTGGTTGGCGTTGTTCGCGTGCAGGGTACACAGGCACAAGTGGCCGGTTTCGGCGAAGGCGATGGCGTGGTCCATGGTCTCGCGGGAGCGCACCTCACCGATGAGGATCACGTCCGGCGCCTGACGCAGGGTGTTCTTCAGCGCGGTTTCGAAGGATTCGGTATCCAGGCCCACTTCGCGCTGGGTGACGATGCAGCCGCGGTGCTGGTGGATAAATTCGATGGGGTCTTCGATCGAGATGATGTGACCCTTCGAGTTTTCGTTGCGGTGGCCGATCATGGAGGCCAGCGAGGTGGATTTACCGGTACCGGTCGCGCCGACGAAGATGATCAGGCCACGCTTGGTCATGGCCAGCTCTTTCAGCTGTTCGGGCAGGCCGAGGCCGTCGATGGTGGGGATCTTGGTTTCGATCCGGCGCAGCACCATGCCGACGAGGTTGCGCTGGAAGAAGGCGGATACCCGGAAACGGCCGACGTTGCGCACAGAGATGGCGAAGTTAAGCTCTTTTTGTTCGGCGAATTCCCGGCGTTGCTTGTCGTTCATGATGCCGACGACCATTTCCCGGGCTTTTTCCGGGGTCAGGGCGGTGGTACTGACCGGTACCACCTTGCCGTGCAGTTTGATCGAGGGCGGTACTCCGGCGGTGATAAAGAGGTCGGAGGCACCTTTTTCGGTGACGAGTTGCAGTAGGCGTTCGATTTCCATTTTTTATACCGCTGGTTATTTTCGCGTTTATTTTTTCAGCCCGGAGAAGTTTAGAAGTTCTCCGGCATCTTCGCTTTTTCCCGCGCCACTTCGCGGCTGATCACCCGGCGCTCTACCAGGTCCTGCAGGCACTGGTCCATGGTCTGCATGCCGACGCTGGCGCCGGTCTGGATCGCGGAATACATCTGCGCGATCTTGTCTTCGCGGATCAGGTTCCGGATCGCCGGGGTGCCGCGCATGATTTCGTGGGCGGCGACGCGGCCGCCGCCGTTGCGCTTGAGCAGGGTCTGGGAGATGACCGCCTGCAGGGATTCCGACAGCATGGAGCGCACCATGGCCTTTTCTTCCGCGGGGAATACGTCGACCACACGGTCGATGGTCTTTGCGGCGGAGGTGGTGTGCAGGGTGCCGAATACCAGGTGGCCGGTTTCCGCGGCGGTGAGTGCCAGGCGGATGGTCTCGAGGTCCCGCATCTCACCCACGAGGATGATGTCCGGGTCTTCACGCAAGGCGGAGCGCAGGGCTTCGGAGAAACCGTGGGTGTCGCGGTGGACTTCCCGCTGGTTGACCAGGCACTTTTTCGACTCGTGTACGAATTCGATCGGGTCCTCGACGGTGAGGATGTGCTCGTACTTGTTGTCGTTGATGTAGTCGATCATCGCCGCCAGCGAGGTGGACTTACCGGAGCCGGTAGGGCCGGTGACCAGTACCAGGCCGCGGGGGGTGTCGGAGATCTGTTTGAACACCTGGCCCATCCCCAGGTCTTCCATGGTCAGTACCTTGGAGGGAATGGTCCGGAACACGGCGCCGGCGCCGCGGTTGTGGTTGAAGGCGTTGACCCGGAAGCGGGCGACACCGGGGACCTCGAAGGAGAAGTCGGTCTCCAGGAACTCTTCGTAATCCTTGCGCTGCTTGTCGTTCATGATCTCGTAGATCAGGCCGTGTACCTGCTTGTGCTCCATGGGGGGCAGGTTGATGCGGCGCACGTCGCCATCCACCCGGATCATCGGGGGCAGGCCTGCGGAGAGGTGCAGGTCGGAAGCGTTCTGTTTGGCGCTGAAGGCGAGGAGTTCTGTAATGTCCATACTGCTACCTTATTGTTCTGATATGACGGGCGCTGGGCTAAGCGATTAGAATGCGCGCCGATGTTCGTCAGGGTTAGCCAGGTCCCAGTATATGCGCAAAGGGTCGATCGCCGAAAACCTCAATTCTGTGGCTGCACGGATTGTTGCCGCCTGTAGAGCTTTTGACCGGGATCCGGATGCGGTCACGCTGCTCGCGGTATCCAAAACCAAGCCGGCAGCGGACCTGCGGGCAGCCTATTGCGCGGGCCAGCGTCACTTCGGTGAGAACTACCTGCAGGAGGCGCTGGAAAAGCAGTCAGCACTCGCCGATCTGGACATTGTGTGGCATTTCATCGGCCCGCTGCAGTCCAACAAGTCCCGCGATGTGGCGGAACACTTCCACTGGATGCACACGGTGGATCGGTTAAAAATTGCACGGCGGTTGTCGGAGCAGCGGCCCGCGGGCCTGCCGCCACTGAATATCTGCCTGCAGGTGAATATAGACGATGAAGAGCGCAAGTCCGGGGTGGCTCCGGCGGAATTGCCGGCACTTGCGGCAAAAGTGGCGGAATTGCCCAATCTGCGTCTGCGCGGGTTGATGGCGATACCGGCGGTGCGCGGACCGGGAGCAGACCAGCGCGATCCCTTCCTGCAGATGGCGGCATTACTGAAAGAACTGAAGGCGCAGCTGCCGGAACAGCCGCTGGATACCCTGTCCATGGGTATGTCCGGGGATATGGAAGCGGCCATCGCCAGCGGCGCCACCATTGTGCGAATAGGCACCGATATCTTCGGCGCCCGCAAATAACACTGACCAGAGGTAGATCATGACCCAGGCGAAAATGGTATTTATCGGCGGCGCGGGCAATATGGCCGGCGCGGTGATCGGTGGGCTGGTGGCCAGTGGCTATCCGGCGGAGCGGATTGTTGCCACCGGCCGCAATGAACAGAAGCTGCAGGAATTTGCCGCGCGCACCGGTGTTCTGGTCAGTACCGACAATGCCGCGGAGGTGGCCGAAGCCGATGTGCTGGTGCTGTCGGTCAAGCCGCAGATGATGAGGGAACTGTGTGAGGACCTGGCTTCCATCGTCAGCGCGCGCAAGCCGCTGGTGATCACGCTGGCCGCGGGCATCCCGTTGGCGGCCTACCAGCGCTGGCTGGGTGCCGGCGTTCCCATAGTGCGGGCGATGCCGAATACGCCGGCACTTGTCGGTACCGGGGTGACCGGTCTCTACGCCGGCGCGGGCGTGAGCGACGCGCAAAAGCAGATTGCCACGCAAATGGCGGAAGCGGTGGGGATTGCCCTGTGGGTGGACGAGGAATCCGGCATCGACCAGGTGATTGCCGTATCCGGCTCCGGCCCGGCGTACTATTTCCAGTTTATGGAGTCGATGATCGACGCCGCGGAAAAGGCCGGCATGAAGCGCGCCGACGCCGAACGCCTTACCTTGCAAACCGCACTGGGCGCAGCGAAACTTGCGGTGGCAAGCGATGTGGACGTGGCGCAGTTGAAACGCAACGTGATGTCGCCCAATGGCACGACCGAGCGCGCGGTGAAGCGCTTTCAGGAAGGCGGACTGCCGCAACTGGTAGAGCAGGCGATGAGCGATTGTGCGGCGCGCGCCGCCGAGATGGCCAAAGAACTGGATCGTTAACAGTAAAAATAACCACGTAACAAGGACTTTCGATGGTCAACACCTTCAGCAATATCGGCGTGTTTATTCTCGCCACCCTGGGGATCCTGTTCCTGTTTACGGTGCTGCTGCGGTTTATGCTGCAGCTGGCGCGGGCGGATTTTTACAATCCCCTGTCCCAGGGCATCGTGAAAATCACCAATCCGCTACTGCGCCCCCTGCGCAAAGTGGTGCCCGGCCTGTTCGGCATCGACATGGCGTCGCTGGTGCTGGCGCTGCTGGTGGGCTGGGTGATGATCATCGGCGCCGGTTTTCTCGCCGGTGCGGGCATGCTGAACCCGCTGGCCGCACTGCTGTGGTCGCTGCTCGGCTGCGTCATGACCCTGGTAGCAATTCTGTTTGTGGGTATGCTGATCTCCATCGTGGTCAGCTGGATCGCTCCCCACAGCAGCCATCCGGCACTGATGCTGCTGCGCCAGTTGCTGGAGCCGCTTTACGCACCGGTACGCAAGATCATCCCGCCGCTGGGGGTGATCGATATCAGTCCGATTTTCATCTTTATCCTGCTCACGGTGGTGGACAAGCTGCTGGTGGGCTTTGCCCAGAGCGCGCAGATGCCGCAGCTGGTGTACAACCTGTTCTGGCATATCCCGTTCTGATCGCGAGCCGACGACCTCAGGGCCGCCAACTGCGGCCCTGTTCGATTCCGCCCCGGCGTCCGTTTCGATTTCCTGACTTACCTGCCTGTGTTCTTCGGGGCCTGCGCCCAAGTCCTCTTCCCTCGCTGTTTAGTGCCGAACGGTTCGCTAAATTGCACCAACGGTCTTTAATTTGCCGCCACCTTGCCGGAAAATGACCGGCCCAATGTAAAAATTACACACAAATAACAAGAACTCCCGAACATGGAAGATGCGACATTGCGCCAGCACATTGCCGACTACGACAGCTGGAAGAGGGCCCTGGACCGCCAGTTGAACGCCTTCAGCCACTGGCTGGAAGAACACTTCCCCAATTCCGCCGGCGCCCGCCAGGTGGTGCAGCAGGCGCGACAGTTGCTGGCGGAAGACCAGTTCACCGTGGCGCTGGTCGGCGAGTTCTCCCGCGGCAAGACCGAGCTGATCAACGCGATGCTGTCGCATACCTACGGCAAGCGCCTGCTGCCGTCGCGCCCCGGTCGCACCACCATGTGCCCCACCGAGATCTACTGCGACGGCAGCCAACAGGCCTCCGTGCGCCTGTTGCCGATCGAGACCCTGGCCACCAATACCAGCCTGGAGAGCTTCCGCCGCATCCCGCAGAAGTGGGTCCATCACGAATTCGATCCGGAAGATGCCGATGCCACCCGCGATGCACTGATGAAAGTCGCCGCCACCAAGGCGGTGAGTCCGGAAGAGGCGGCCCGTTATGGCTTTGACCGCCGCCACCTGGATGGCAACGGCAACCTGGTGCAGATCCCGGCCTGGCGCTACGCGCTGATTTCCCTGCCGCACCCGCTGCTGGCCCAGGGGCTGCGCATTATCGACACCCCCGGACTCAACGCGCTGGGCAACGAACCGGAGCTGACCCTGTCCACGCTGCCCGGCGCCCAGGCGGTTGCTTTTTTGCTGTCCGCCGACGCCGGTGTCAGCGGTACCGACCTGAATATGTGGGAAACCCACCTGGTTCCCCTGCGGGAGCATCGCGGTACCGCGGTGATGGCGCTGCTGAACAAGATCGACGCCATGTGGGACGACCCCGACGAAGACGCGGACCTGATGCTGCGGCGCATGCGCAAGGAAGTCAGCAAGCTGCTGGACCTGCCGCAGGAGCATGTTGTGGGGGTGTCGGCGAAGAAGGCCCTGCTGGCCCGCGCCCAGCGCGACCCGATGTTGCTGCAGCAGAGCCGCTTTGGCGATTTCGAGCAGCTGCTGGTACAGCGCCTGATGGAGCACCGCGACAAGGTGGCCAATCACCGCTCCCTGCACCAGGCGCTGACCCTGATGGCGGATACCCGCGACCTGCTCAAGCGCCGCCTGAACAGTGGCGCCGCGACCCTGGAGCACCTGAAGCGCCAGGGAAACACTAGCGCGGAACAATTGGAAGAACTCAAACAGCAGCACCAGACCGCGAAGGAGCAGCACAAGTTCTGTCACCAGGAATTGCTGACCCTGAAATCCAGCCAGCGCATGCTGGCGCGCCAGCGCGCCTCGCTGCTGGCACCGGTTTCCAGCCAGCAGTTGCAGCAGCTGATCGACGAGACCCGCCAGGCCCTGAACGAGCGCTGGTCACCACTGGGACTGGCGCGCGCTATTGATGGATTTATGGGGGGCGTGGAACATCAGTTGATGAACCTGGAGCGGGAGGTGGATCAGGCCAACCGCCTAGTGGATGCGATCTACGACCGCTCGACCCTGAACAATATTATTTCTGCCGAGCACCACTTCGATGTGTCCAGCTTCCGCGCCGCGCTGCGCGGCCTGCACCGCCAGGCGGCTCAGCTGCGTCGCTCGCCGCAGTTGCTGCTGGCAAGGCGCAACCGCCTGACCGAGCGCTTTGTGGCGACCCTGGCGAATGAAGTGGGGCGCATGTACAGCCAGATGATTTCTTCTGTGGACGGCTGGCTGGAGCAGGTACTGGAGCCGCTGAAGCAGCATGTGACCTATCAAAAGCATCTGCTGAACCGACACCTGATCAAGCTGACGGAGCTGAAGCAGAAGACCCAGACCAAGCGCACGGACCTGCACACACTGGAAGAAGAGCTGGTGCGTAACCACAGTGCGCTGGCAGCCCTGGAAGATCTGCTGAAACAGACCCAGCCCGCCTCGCAACCGGTGGCGCCGGCACCGGTGGCTACCATCGCCAACAACGTTACTCCGTTAAAGGCTCCTGCGACTTCGTGATTTTTTAGTCTAGTGGCGGGCGAGCGTCGGGTGTACTCAACGCCCCACCTTTCGTAAACTTGGCGCCCCGCCAACCACACACGCACAAGATTTTGACCACGGAAGCGCAATCTCCCAAACCCCGACAACCGGCGGAGCTGCCGGCCAATTCGGTGGGGCTCGTGGAGCCCAAAAGTCACACCTTTCCCGGCCCGTTCAAGCTGGCCTGCGGCAGAGTGTTGGACGAATACACCCTGGTATATGAAACCTACGGCACCCTGAATGCGGACAGGTCCAACGGGGTGCTGATCTGTCACGCCCTGTCCGGCCACCACCACGCCGCCGGTTATCACAGCCTCGATGACAAGCGTCCCGGCTGGTGGGACAGTTATATCGGTTCCGGCAAACCCATCGACACCAACAAGTTTTATGTGGTGGCAGTAAACAACCTCGGCGGTTGTCACGGCTCCACCGGGCCCGCATCCATCAACCCCGCCACCGGCAAACCCTGGGGCCCGGACTTTCCGCCGCTGCGAGCGCGGGACTGGGTGCACAGCCAGGCACAGCTGGCGGACCACCTGGGTATCGAACAGTGGGCTGCGGTTGTGGGTGGCAGTCTCGGCGGCATGCAGGCGATGCGCTGGGCGCTGGAATATCCCGAGCGCCTGCGCCACTGCGTGGTGATCGCATCGGCCATGAAACTGTCCGCGCAGAATATCGCGTTCAATGAAACCGCCCGCCAGGCGATCACCTCCGATCCGGATTTTCGCGACGGCCGTTACCTGGAAGAGGAGACCCTGCCGCGCCACGGCCTGGCGGTGGCGCGCATGATCGGGCATATCACCTATCTGTCGGACGATGGCCTGGGTAAAAAATTCGGCCGCGAACTGCGCTCCGGTACTTTCGAACAGGGCGTGGAGGAACTGGTGGAGTTCCAGGTGCAGAGTTACCTGCGCTACCAGGGCGACAGTTTTTCCAGCAGCTTCGATCCCAACACCTATATCCTGATGACCCGCGCACTGGATTATTTCGACCTGGCGCGGGAATACGACCACGATCCGGTCAAGGCGTTTGCGCACGCCCGCTGCAAGTTCCTGCTGGTATCGTTCACTTCCGACTGGCGCTTTGCGCCGGAGCGCTCGCGGGAAATTGCCGATGCGCTGATGCACGCGAACAAGGCGGTGACCTACGCGGAAGTGGAGTCGGCCATGGGACACGATGCTTTCCTGTTGCCCAACGCGCGCTACGAAAACATATTTGCGGCCTACATGAATAATGTGGCTGCCGAGCAGAACAACGGGGGCGGCGATGTTGCGTAAGGATCTGGATATCATCCACAACTGGATCGCACCCAAAACCCGCGTGCTCGACCTCGGCTGTGGCGACGGCGCGCTGCTGCAGCGCCTCGGACGGGAAAAGCAAGTCAGCGGTTACGGGCTTGAAATCGATCCCGAGCAGATCCAGCGCTGCGTCGAGCGTGGCGTGAATGTGGTGGAACAGAACCTGGACCAGGGGCTGGGCAATTTTGGCGACCACAGTTTCGATACCGTGGTGATGACCCAGGCGCTGCAGACCCTGCGCTTTCCGCACCTGGTGGTGGATGAAATGCTGCGGGTGGGGCGCGAGTGCATCATTACCTTCCCCAACTTCGGGCAGTGGAAAGCGCGCTGGCACCTGGCATTTTCCGGGCGTATGCCGGTGTCAGATTTATTACCGTATGAATGGTACGACACGCCCAATATTCACTTTTGTACTTTCAGGGATTTTGAAGTGCTCTGCCGCCAGCACAACTGGCAGATCCTGCATCGCCAGGTGGTCTCAGAGTCCACGACTGCCGGGCTGTTGAAGGACTTTTTGCCCAATCTTTTCGGAGAAACGGCGATTTACCATCTGACTCGCTAGAATAAGAGTCAGATGTCTGTGTGATACGACGCCACTGGCGCCCCCAGATGGTCGGGGCGTGTATATCAGCGTGCGAGAATCGACAATGAGAATCCAGAAAAGGAGGACGCCGTGAAACGTCTGTTTGCTGCACTATTTTCCATGGCCCTGTTGTTGTGGGCAGCTACGGCTGCGGCGCAGGGTGCCAAGGTCATCGAAAACTATTCGGACTTTGGCGATTACCGGGTGACCTACTCGGTGTTCAACAGCGATTTCATCTCGCCGGACATTGCCCGCCAGTACAATCTGGTGCGTGCCCGCGACCGCGCCTTTGTGAATATTTCCGTGGCCAAGAAAGGTGATACCAAGGGCATGAGTGCCGGCATCTCCGGCAATGCCACCAACCTGATCCAGCAGTCGCGAGCGCTGGAGTTTCAGGAAATCCGCGACCAGGATGCGGTGTACTACCTGGCACCGTTCCGCTTTGAACACGAAGAGTCGCTGACCTTCAATATCGATCTGGTACTGCCGGACGGCAGCAACCAGCAGCTGACCTTCCGCCGCCAGCTGCACAAGAACTGATATTCAGCGGTCGATCGCAAACAGCGGGCGCAGTGCGCTCGCTGTTTTTGTTTTGAGACCCGGTTGAATACGCGCAATTGGAAAAGCCCATGGATAAAATCGTTCTCGCCAGCGGCAATGCGGGCAAACTCAAAGAATTTTCCCAGCTGTTTTCCGGCTGGCAGATTGCGGTGTTGCCGCAGTCGGATTTCGTCACCGAAGAAGCCGCGGAGACCGGCCTCAGTTTTATTGAAAATGCCCTGATCAAGGCGCGTCACGCCAGTCGCGCCAGCGGACTGCCGGCACTGGCGGACGACTCCGGGCTGGCGGTGGATGCGCTCGATGGCGCCCCGGGTATTTATTCCGCCCGCTATGCCGGCGCCGGTGCCAGCGATGCGGACAACAATCAAAAGCTGCTGGCGGCGCTGGACGGGGTGCCGACGAAAAAACGCGGCGCCAGCTTCCACTGCGCGCTGGCATTCGTGCGCACGCCGGACGACCCGGTGCCGCTGGTGTGCACCGCCCGCTGGCGCGGTCGCATCCTCGAACATACCGCCGGTGACCAGGGGTTCGGTTACGATCCGCTGTTCTTTGTGGAACAGGAGGGGCTGACTTCGGCGCAGCTGCCGCGGGAAGTGAAAAACCGCCTGAGTCACCGCGCGCAGGCAGTCAAACAGTTCGAACAGCTGTGGCGGGAGCAGATGCTGGGTGAGTGAGCCGCAATCCGAGAGCGGTGCCGTGGACAGCCTGATGGAGCTGCCCCCGCTGAGCCTGTACGTGCATATTCCCTGGTGCGTGCGCAAGTGCCCCTACTGTGATTTCAATTCGCACGAATTCGCCGCGGGCGGGCATGTGGATATCCACCACGCCAGCAGTGCGCCGGCTGCGCCCAGCGGGCTCCCGGAGCGGGAGTACGTGGCACAGCTACAGCGGGACCTCGAGAGCCAGCTGCCCTGGGTGCAGGGGCGCAGGCTGGGTTCCATCTTCTTCGGTGGCGGTACCCCGAGCCTGTTTTCGCCCCGCGCCATTGGCGCCATCCTGGAGATGGCCGAGCGGCTGGTGGGCTTCGAGCCTGCCATAGAAATTACCCTGGAGGCCAATCCGGGCACCTTTGAGCAGGCCAAGTTCGCCGGTTACCGCACCGCCGGCGTAAACCGGCTGTCCATTGGCGTGCAGAGCTTTGACCCCCTGCAGCTGCAGAACCTGGGGCGCATCCACACCGGACCAGAGGCGGAAACCGCCGCCAGCCAGGCCCGCGCCGCGGGCTTCGACAATATCAATATCGACCTGATGCACGGCCTGCCGGGGCAGGGGGAGATAGATGCGCTCGGGGACCTGCGGCGGGCGGTGGACCTCGGGGTGCAGCATATCTCCTGGTACCAGCTCACCATCGAGCCGAATACCGCGTTCTACTCGGCGCCGCCGGTCACCCCCGGATCCGAGGCGATTGCCGCGATCCAGCGCGCCGGCCGCGCCTATCTCGCGGCCCAGGGCTACGGGCGCTACGAGGTCTCTGCCTACAGCCCGCCGGGTCGCGAGTCCCGGCACAACCTGAATTACTGGTCCTTCGCGGACTACATTGGCATCGGTGCCGGCGCCCACGGCAAGTTCACTGTGCCCGCCGAGGGGCAGATCCTGCGTACCCGCCGCACCCGCACGCCGCGAGACTATCTTTCCCTGGGGCAGCGTGACGTGGATCAGGGCACTTTCCCGCTACCGAAGTGCGACCGGGTGGCGCCATCCGAGCGACCGCTGGAATTCCTGATGAATGCCCTGCGACTCGAAGCGGGAGTGCCCGCGGCCAGTTTCCCCGCCTATACCGGGCTGCCGCTGGCGGCGCTGGAGCGGGAATGGGCGCGCCTGGAGACAATGGAGCTGGTGCAGCCTCTGGGCGAGCGGATCGCCACCACGGACTTTGGCTATGACTATGTGGACGAAATTCTGCAGCGCTTCCTGCCCGCAGATTGACGTGGAAGCTCCGCAAAGCCTTGATATCCGGGCCGCCAGCCCCATTAAGGGGGGAATGCCGAAGCATAGGCCGAGAACCATTTGCCTTGCGGGGTCAGCTGGCCGTACTTATCATGTCTGCCGGCGTGGCCCGGGGGCCCGAAGCAACAGAACTACAGGAAACGACTATGAGCGCGAACATCGTCAACGTAACCGACGCAGAATTTGAAGCCGAAGTACTCAAGGCCGACGGCCCGGTGCTGGTGGACTTCTGGGCCCAGTGGTGCGGTCCCTGCAAGATGATTGCGCCGGTGCTGGAAGACCTGGCCGGTCATTACGGCGACAAGCTGAAGATCGTCAAGGTGGACGTCGACAGCAACAAGGAGTCCGCAGCCAAGTACAACGTGCGCGGCATTCCGACCCTGCTGCTGTTCAAGGGCGGCAATGTCGAAGGCACCAAAGTGGGTGCACTGTCCCGCGCCCAGCTGACCGAGTTCATCGACAGCCAGGTTTAAGCGCGACGGGCGCCAGACGGCGCCGAAATGTCCTGCAGGGCCTGTAAATAGGCCTTGCAGGTTAGTGAACTGCCGTTATACTGCCTAGTAATCAAATTAACTGTTCAGTCCAAACCTGAGCCAAGTCGCCAACCCCGCTGTCTCTGCAGCCTCTCCGGCGCGCAAACTCCTCAAGTTGAACATTCCTCCTGGCGCCTTTGCCAAACAAGTGTGCCAGTGTGAGCGGAAAACTGCTTTCCGATGAGTTTTCGTGCGGATGAACTGTCAGATGGCATCGCGTTACAGGCTGTATCAAGATCGAACTTTCAAATCCCCCCGCAGAAGCTTCCCGCGCGTCCGCGCCAACTGATAAAAGAAACCCATATAAAGCAATTGGTATGAACCTTTCTGAATTAAAAACGAAACCCATTGAAGAGCTGATTGAAATCGCCAAGGGCATGGGCCTGGAGAATCTGGCCCGCTCGCGCAAACAGGACATCATATTCAATATCCTGAAGCGCCACGCCAAAAGCGGTGAAGACATTTACGGCGAAGGCGTATTGGAAATACTTCAGGACGGGTTTGGCTTTTTGCGTTCGGCCGACTCTTCATATCTCGCCGGCCCCGATGATATCTACGTTTCCCCCAGCCAGATCCGCCGCTTCAACCTGCGCACCGGGGACTCCATTTCCGGCAAGATCCGCCCCCCCAAAGAAGGTGAACGCTATTTCGCACTGCTGAAAGTCAGCGACATCAACTTCGACAAGCCGGAAAACGCCCGCAACAAGATCCTGTTCGAAAACCTTACCCCGCTGTTTCCCAATAAGCGCCTCACCCTCGAGTGCGGAAACGGCTCCTCCGAAGACCTCATCGGCCGTATCATCGACCTGGTTGCCCCCATCGGCAAAGGCCAGCGCGGCCTGATCGTGGCGCCGCCGAAGGCCGGTAAGACCATCATGTTGCAGAACATGGCCCAGGCCATCACCCGCAACAACCCTGAGTGCCACCTGATCGTACTGCTGATCGACGAGCGCCCGGAAGAAGTGACCGAAATGCAGCGCTCGGTGCGCGGCGAAGTGGTTGCCTCCACCTTCGACGAGCCGCCGGCCCGTCACGTACAGGTGGCGGAGATGGTGATCGAGAAAGCCAAGCGTCTGGTGGAACACAAGAAAGACGTGGTGATCCTGCTGGACTCCATCACCCGTCTGGCGCGCGCCTACAACACCACCGTGCCCAGCTCCGGCAAGGTGCTCACCGGTGGAGTGGACGCCCACGCACTGGAGCGCCCGAAGCGCTTTTTTGGTGCGGCGCGGAATATCGAGGAAGGCGGCAGCCTGTCCATTATCGCCACCGCCCTGGTAGATACCGGCTCCAAGATGGACGAAGTGATCTTCGAAGAGTTCAAGGGTACCGGTAACATGGAACTGCAGCTGGACCGCAAGATCGCCGAGAAGCGCGTTTACCCGGCCATCAACGTGCGCCGCTCCGGCACCCGCCGCGAAGAGCTGCTGATGCCGGAAGGCGAGCTGCAGCGCGTGTGGATCCTGCGCAAACTGCTGCACGATATGGAAGACCTGGCCGCGACCGAGTTCCTGATCGACAAGCTGAAGGACTTCAAGACCAACGACGAGTTCTTCCTGTCCATGAAACGGAAATAATTCCATTTCACAATAAAGGCCGGCATTGATTGCCGGCCTTTATTGCGATGTGAGGAAGGTTTTTGCAATAGGACGAATGAGGCGTGAAATTACGCCGAATTCAGTTGAAAAGGCCTGGCGTTAGGCATATAAAGGCCAACATTGAAGTGTTGAACAGTATTTCAGCACTGACCGAATTGGTCCCGGGTGGCTGGGAAGTCGACCGACAACGGACCAATCGCAAATGGATAACTCGGTGGAGCTGGTTACCATTTGTGAATTGCTCGACAGCCCACTGACTCTAGTGAGACTTTTTTGTGAATATCTATATCGGAAATCTGGCCTACGGCGTAACCTCTGACGAACTGCACGAAGCATTTGGTGCGTTCGGTGAAATCTCCCGGGCTACTGTAATTACTGACCGGGAAACTGGCCGTTCTAAAGGTTTTGGTTTCGTAGAAATGCCGAACGACGACGAAGCGCGTAAGGCAATCGAAGAAATGAATGATCAGCCGCTGTCTGGCCGTAACATCCGTGTTAACGAAGCCAAGCCGCGCGAAGACCGTCCGCGTCGCCCGCGCTTCTAAGAGCTATTAATAGCCTCTTGAAGTGACACAGCCCGCAGCGCTTGCTGCGGGTTGCTGTAAATCCTCCCTCTTTCTCTGCTCTCCGCCGATGTACCCGGCGCGGCGCACATTCCCTATTTTGTCCTGACTGTTTTACACTGGCCGTCGAAATTCTCGTCGACCGGTAAAACATGAAATACAAAGACCTGCGCGACTTCATCCGATTGCTGGAAAAGCGCGGCCTGCTGAAACGCATCAAGCACCCCGTCAGCCCCTATCTGGAAATGACAGAAATTGCCGACCGCGTACTGCGCGCCGGCGGCCCCGCACTCCTGTTTGAAAACCCCACCGGCTACGACACCCCGGTTCTCGCCAACCTGTTTGGTACCCCCGAGCGCGTGGCGCTGGGCATGGGGCGGGAGTCTGTCAGCGAACTGCGGCAAGTGGGGGAGCTGCTCGCCTTCCTCAAGGAGCCGCAGCCCCCGGAAGGGCTCAGGGACGCCTGGGAGAAGTTACCGATCTTCAAGCAGGTCATGAACATGGGGCCGAAGGTCATCGGCAAACCCGACTGCCAGCAGTTCGAGATTGAAACCGCCGATATCGACCTAACCACAATGCCGATCCAGACCTGCTGGCCCGGCGACGCGGCCCCTCTGGTCACCTGGCCCCTGGTCATCACCCGCGGCCCAGAGAAGAAGCGCCAGAACCTGGGCATCTACCGCATGCAGCTGATCGGCAAGAACCGCCTGATCATGCGCTGGTTGTCGCACCGTGGCGGTGCGCTGGACTTCCGCGAGTGGCAGCAGAAATTTCCCGGAGAACCCTTCCCGGTGGCCGTCGCCCTGGGTGCCGATCCGGCCACCATCCTCGGCGCGGTGACTCCGGTGCCAGATACCCTCTCTGAGTACGCCTTTGCCGGCCTCCTGCGCGGCAGCAAAACCGAAGTGGCGGAAGCCAAACTCAGCAACCTGCAGGTCCCCGCGAGTGCAGAATATGTCCTGGAAGGGTACATCTATCCGGACGATATGGCCGACGAAGGACCCTATGGAGACCACACCGGCTATTACAACGAGGTTGACCGCTTCCCGGTGTTCACGGTGGAAAAAATCACCCACCGCAAAGACCCCATCTACCACAGCACCTACACCGGGCGGCCGCCGGATGAGCCCGCGGTACTGGGTGAAGCGCTGAACGAAGTGTTCGTGCCGATCCTGCGCAAGCAATTCCCGGAGATCGTCGATTTCTACCTGCCACCGGAAGGCTGCTCCTATCGCCTGGCCGTGGTTACAATGAAAAAGCAGTACGCCGGCCACGCCAAGCGCGTAATGATGGGCGTGTGGTCCTTCCTGCGCCAGTTCATGTACACAAAGTTCGTGATCGTCACCGATGACGACGTCAATGCCCGCGACTGGAACGACGTGATCTGGGCCATGACCACTCGCATGGACCCGGCACGGGATACTGTGATGGTGGAAAACACCCCGATCGACTATCTAGATTTTGCCTCGCCAGTTTCCGGCCTCGGCTCAAAAATCGGGTTTGATGCCACCAACAAATGGGAAGGGGAAACCACACGGGAGTGGGGTCGCCCCATAGTGAAGGACCCGGAGGTTAGTCGAAAAGTGGACGAAATTTGGGATAAGCTGGGCTTGTAAAGCGAGATAAGTAATATCTAGGAATGGGAAGTTGTTGGGAAGCCAGGGAGTGGCTGTGAAAGTTATAAAAACAATGCGCCCACACGAACGCGGCGCAAAGCGGTTTGTCGAACGCTATGGAAACCGCCTGTGCGCAGTCCGATATCGTCAATCCGACTGCGGTACTAAAGTCTTTACAACCGTTGAAGTCATCGTTGATGAGCGGCAGCGAACCCCACAGGGGATGAGCCTGAATGTAGTGCATGCACAGAGGCTGCAGCAACCGGTCGCCCTCAAAGTGCGCTACGAAGAAACAGAAATCCGCCAAGCCATCAAGCACCTTGGCGGCAAATGGAGCCGACAGCTGCAGGCGTGGATCACCACGCGGGACAAAGCCATCGTACTGGGACTGGCGCACCGAATAGAAGAAGGCCTCGCCGAAAGATGTACGGATATTGATACCAGTATCGAATTTTAAATAGGTATATTTGCATACCTGTGTGCATATATAGACACTGTATCGATGTGTGTATATATGCACACGCCTATGAATAAAACTGTTAAAGCTCACGAGTATCGTGGTTCGTATTTATGACAGAAATAACTGATTATTTAGTCATTTCCGGAGACGGAGCCGAGTTGAAAGCCGATCCATTTGGAGAGAGTCTGGCTTTCGCTTGTGGTGATTGTGGGCATCCGGTAGTAGCGGTGGCTAAAAAAGGGCAGCGCGGCTCGTCTATTGAGAATTCTTCAGTTTGCAGAGGCTGTTGGCAACATTATGTTGTTGAAGTTCGTGAGTCAGTAGAGAAAATTGTGGTGTATCGGGCCCATGAGCTTTAACAAAGCCAGGCAGGATGCTCCGGGCCTTCGGCCCTCCGCGGGACGTCCTACTTTGCGCACTTTATTGCGCGGGTCGCTGCGCTCCCATTATCGCGCAACAAAGCGCGCAAAGTAGGCCGCCCCTGCTGGCGGCGTTAGTGTTCGGGTAATTCGGGTCGCCGCCTAAAAAAGTACAAACTATTCGGAAGACATTCGGCGGCACCGTGCTTCGTAGATCCAAAATCGCAAGCAGGGATTTTACGGTCGTTTTAAATAGCCTTCAGTGGCTTCCATCCTATAAATTCGTGGATGGCGGCGAGGGTAGTAAAGTGGAGAATTTCTTTTGGGCTAATTAGCCGCTCAAGGGAAAGCGTGGTACGGCACAACCAAACGTGCCGCTCCAGGTTAGTTGGGGGTTTTCCAAAAGCTTTGTAAATTGTCGGTAAAGTAAGTTTGGTGGCATCTAAGTTCATCAACACTAACAATGCCAGGCAGTTTGCTCCGGGCCTTCGGCCCTCCGCGGGACAGCTTACCTTGTGCACGTTTTGCGCGGGTCGCTGCGCTCCCATTTTCGCGCAAAACGCGCACAAGGTAAGCTGCCCCTGCCGGCGGCGT
>NZ_CAJXKH010000081.1 GCF_913055755.1 uncultured Microbulbifer sp. | reverse complement strand
GCGGGTTCTTCTTCCACCGCCAGGTCGAAATCCAGGTCCGCTTCGGCCTCGCTGGTCTGCGCCACGTCCGCAGAACCAGAGACACCACCCGCAGCCAGGTCATCGCCCAGCTCCAGATCTCCCAGGTCGATGGAATCCAGGTCAAGATCGCCGAGATCATCGCCAATGGAATCGAAACCATCATCGTCCAGAGACAGCTCGCTGCCGGACGCTGAGTCGCTCGCGGCCACAGAGTCTTCGGTATCCAGAGTCAGCTCTTCGGACTCTTCCGCCGGCGACAGGTCGAGGTCGAACTCCAGGCCACCCAGGTCGCCGTCCGCGGAAGAGACTTCACCGGCGGATTCGGACTCGGACAGCTCGCTGCCGAAGTCGTCCATATCCAGGTTGCCGAGATCCAGCTCGCTATCGCCGGCTTCCACCTGCGCAGCTGGTTCCTCTGCACCCTCTACACCCTGCAATTCATCACCGCCGAGGTCAAAGTCACCATCCAGATCCAGATCGAGGGAGAAGTCCTCACCGTCCGCTTCCGCAGATTGTTGCGGCTCATCGTCCAGATCCAGAGACAGATCGTCGAAGGCACCGAAATCGTCGCTGCTGTCGCCCGACGCTGTGTCGCTAGTGGCACCTGTTGAGAACTCGTCAAGGTCGTCAAACGAGGCATTGCTCGCGAAATCTTCGCTAAAGTCAGTACCCAGATCATCCAGTTGCGCCGCCTCCAGAGACTCGCTGGAGACATCCATTTCCGGTGCTTCGAACTCGCCGGCACCGGCGATGGTTTCCCGCAGGCGCGCCGCGCGGTCGGCGACGGGTCCGTCGCTGTAGCCCAGCAACTGGCGATAATGGTTGTCAAAATTCTCTACATTCTGCTGCTGGGCATAGACCTCGAGCAGCATCAGGCGCGCGTCCACATTGGCCGGTGCAGATTCGAGACCGGACAACAGCTTGGCCTCCGCCTCCGGGTACTGCCCCAGTGACAGGTGAATTTCCGCCTCGGCCACCGGATCTCCGGTTTCCAGATCACCCAGGTGATCCAGGTCGAAGCTGCTGTCCGACTCCAGCTCTTCCACCGCGCTCAGCTGATCATCTTGCGCCGACATTTCGTCCGCTTCAGCACTCGCAGCTTCTGCAGCCATTTCCGCCTCTACCTGACGGATGGCCTCTTCTTCCTCTTTGCGGCGACGCCAGGTCAGGAAGCCGAACAGGCCGACCAGCAATGCACCGGCACCAATGGCAATAAACTGGATATTCTCCATCAGGCGCTCGACCAGGGTCGGCTCGGACTGGGTCTGAACCACCACTACCCGGTTGCGCGCATCATCATCGGCGGGGGTTTCCGTTACAGCCTCCGGTTCAGCGGCCTCTTCCTCCGGCGCGGCATCCGTAACGGCATCATCCACTACTGCCGCGTCTGCGCCCTCTTCCATCGCCGACCCTGTAGAGTCAGTCTCAACGGTTTCACCGGCCTCCTCGGCCAGAGGGTCACTCGCGGTATCGCTCTCCGCCGCATCGGTCTGCGCCGCAGCGTCCTGCACTGCGCGCAATTCGTCGTTGGAGACCTCAACCATGCGCTCCATGGTATCGATCTGTTCGTCGAGCTCGCCGATGCGCTCCTGCAGTTCCGCATTTTCCAGGCGGGACTTGTCGAGCTCTTCCTCGGATACCGCCAGCTCGCCGGCCAGCGCTTCGCTCTCACTGGCACCGCTACCGGTGCCGGAGGTGACTGATTCGTTATCTCCCGGCGCGCCCAGGGTCACGCGGCCTTCGACCACTTCGGACTCGGCGCTCTCTTCCGCTACTGCGCGGCCGTCCAGCGGCGCACCGAGGGCGCTGTCGCCCACGCGTTCGCGCCAGGCGTCGTTCTGGCTGGCCACCTCGGAAACCGCTTCGCTCATGGTGAGCGCACGCACTTCTTCGGTGGTGGGCAGGCGCAGTACCGCACCCTTCTTCAACAGGTTGATATTGTTGTTGATGAAGGCTTCCGGATTCAGACGCTGGATCGCCAGCATGGTCTGCTGGACCGATACCTCGCGGCTCTCGCGGCTGTCGCGGGCGATTTCCCACAGGGTATTGTTTGCTTCTACCGGACCGTAGACGCGGCTGCCGCTGTCGGCAGTGCTCTCTGCCGGGGCTTCGTATACCGGCTGCTGCACTTCGGGCTGTGCCGGTGCAGTGTTGGCGGTTTGAGGTTCGCTGTATTCCGTTGCCGGGGCTTCCGCGGGCGCCTGCACCGGCTCGGGGGCACGGCGCTGTACCGCAGGCTGCCGGGGTTGCTGCACCGGCGCCTGGCGACGCACCTGCTGGCGCTCGCGCTCGGCGGCGCGCACCGGCTGGGACGCGGTATTGGTGGAGAAAGCGGGCAGATCCATCAACAGGGTGTATTCCCGCAGCAGTCGGCCACTGGGCCAGCGGGTTTCCACCAGGAAGTTCAGGAAGGGTTCGCGAATGGGAGAGCGGCTGGAAATCCGCACTACCGGCTCGGCACCGGAATAGTCGACGTCAAACTGCAGTTCGCTCAACAGATAGGCACGGTCTACCCCCGCGCGGTCAAAATCTTCCGCACTGGCGAGACGCACTTTGATCTCGCTGTCCCCAAGACCACGAGTCTGCAGCAGCCTGATTTCTGCATTGAGCGGCTGATTCAGCGTGGAGTTCAGCTTGATCTCACCGAGACCGAGCGCCAGAGCCCCATTGCCACCCAGTGCGCTGACCAGACCCACAGCAAGTGCCAGCTTTTGCACGCGCATATCCGATTCCCTTTATTGTTAGAATCTCTCTGCAAATCGCCCGACTCGCACAGTAAACCTGTGCAAATCTCTCGATCGTTTGCAGTTTTGTACAGCAAATTTATACAGCTAGCCGTACATTTTTTACCCAAAAGAGCCCGCGCGCTGGCAACGGACTCCACTTACCGGCGAAAAATTCGCCCCCCGATTAAACTCAAATCGCCTTCTTTATTCGCTCTTTTCCACTTCGCATCGGTAACCGCTCCCCGAAGCGAAGTTAAGAAGAAACCTTCAGAATGGGCGCTAAGTATTAAATATCAATGGATTTTTAGCAACAAGTGGACAATCTGTACACAGTTAATTGCGATGTCTTTCCGCAGATTGTCGGATACCGTACAAAAATTAACCTGCTTCGGGCTAATCAGTCCGCGGCGCAGGCGTCCAACCAGAGTATTTTCTCCCCCCACAGCATCCTGTGACGACGGGTGCTCACGCATCTCCAGGCGGGCGCCGTTAGCGAGCAATCCGCGCACCTGCTCCAGATCCACCTCTTCTTTCAGGTTCACACTGAGATTGGCGAGCTGCCCATGAAAAACAGAGGCGGTATTGATGGTCGCGTCGAGCGCAACCTCTGCGCCCAGCAGACGACGCAACTCGTGCACCAGGGCGAGCTCGCTGAAATTGTGCCCGCTGTCGAGCAGCGCTTCCGCTGAACTCAGGTGGTTGAATGCCAGTCGCTGCCCGGTAGTTTCATCCAGTTCCGGTTCCTGCCCATTGAACAGGCGCGCGGTCTGCGCGGCGGCACTATCGACACTGGATTTGCCCAGCGCCGAAACCGGCTGATTCAGCACTATTTCCACCGACTGCAGCCGGGATGCCAGCGGATACAGCGCTTCCGCAATCATTGCCGCGCCGGCACCTGGAACCGCGATCACCTGGCGCTCTACCTCTTGCAGCGCAGCGGCATTCAACAGCGGGTGAATCAGTTCCGCGCTCTCGTCGCCACGGGTAATACCGCCCGCATCCACCACCCAGGCCCCGGCGGCCTCCGCCTTGGCCAGCGCAGCCTTGGCAGTGTCATCACCGGCCAACAGCAGCACCACCTGGTCTGCGCTGAAAGCGAAGTCCTTGAGCGACTGCACTGCCACGCTGCGGTTGGCAAACACCTGTGGATCCACATCGGCCTCATCCGCAGCCAGCAGCTTCAGCTGGTCCGGCTTGACGGTTTTTCGCTCTTCGAGGATTTCCAGCACGGCATCGAATGGCGTGCTGCCGACACCGACAATCACCAACTCGCGGGTGGCTTCTGACATATTTTGTACTCACGACCTAGATTGTGCGCTTCGCGGCCAGTTCGGCCATTAAAGCGACAGAAAAAATGCGGGGCGATTATACTCGCGAGAAAGGCGGGGGGAAGCCGCCCCGGGAAAAGGGGCGGCCGATTGGACAAATCTGTGACTTACAGCTTGCCAAGCAGGATCAGCAATACGCGACGCAGGGGCTCCGCGGCACCCCACAGCAGCTGGTCGCCAACGGTAAAGGCGTTCAGGTACTCGCCACCCATGCTCAGCTTGCGCAGGCGACCCACCGGGATATCCAGCTTGCCGGTTACCGCAGTTGGGGTCAGCTCCTTCAGGGTCACTTCGCGGTCGTTCGGCACCACTTTCACCCAGTCGTTGGCGGAGCCGATCAGCTGTTCGATCTCTTCCATAGGCAGATCTTTCTTCAGCTTCACGGTAAACGCCTGGCTGTGACAGCGCATGGCACCGATGCGGACACAGGTGCCGTCCACGGGTACCGTGGCGCTGGTGCCCAGAATCTTGTTCGCTTCCACTTGCGCCTTCCACTCCTCGCGGCTCTGGCCGGATTCCAGCTGGGTGTCGATCCACGGCAGCAGGCTGCCCGCCAGCGGCGCGCCGAACTCGGAAGTCGGGAAGTCGCTGCTGCGCATGTTTTCGACCACCTTGCGGTCGATCTCCAGAATCGCGCTGGAGGGGTCGGCCAGCTCTTCGGCCACGCCGTCGCGGATACTGCCCATCTGGGAAATCAGTTCGCGCATATTCTTGGCGCCGGCACCGCTGGCCGCCTGATAGGTCTGAGCGGTAACCCACTCCACCAGGCCGGCCTTGAACAGGCCACCGAGGCCCATCAGCATCAGGCTCACGGTGCAGTTGCCGCCGATATAGTTTTTCACACCGGATTCAATGCCGCGGTCAATCACATCGCGGTTGACCGGGTCCAGCACGATGATGGCGTCGCCGTCCATACGCAGGCTGGAGGCGGCGTCGATCCAGTAGCCCTTCCAGCCTTTTTCACGCAGTTTTGCAAACACTTCCTTGGTGTAATCGCCGCCCTGGCAGCTGACGATGGCGTCCAGCTCGGCCAGCGCGTCCAGGTCGTAGGCGTCCTTCAATGGAGCGACTTCCTTGCCAATTTCCGGGGCTTTGCCACCGGCATTGGAAGTGGAGAAAAATACCGGCTCGGCGATATGCGCGAAGTCGTTTTCTTCCAGCATGCGGCCCATCAGAACGGAGCCGACCATACCGCGCCAGCCTACGAATCCTACCTTGTTCATTTCAATATCCTGTCGAATCTGTGAGTTTCTGGGTTCCCGGCGCACTGCGGCGCGTTTACCACGAGCGGCCGGGACAACGGCTAAATGGTGAATGGACTTATCAGAAAGCGGCCACCACTGCTGCACCCATTTCCGCGGTGGAGACTTTCTTCGAGCCTTCGGTATAGATGTCCGCGGTGCGCAGTCCCTGATCCAGTACCTTGCTTACCGCTGCTTCGATGGCATCCGCTGCCTCGCCCATATCCAGGGAGTAACGCAGCATCATGGCGGCAGACAGTATGGTCGCCAGCGGGTTGGCGATGCCCTGCCCCGCGATATCCGGCGCACTGCCGTGGCAGGGTTCATACAGGCCAAAGCCGGTTTCGTTCATGGACGCCGAGGGCAGCATGCCGATGGAACCGGTGAGCATGGCAGCGGCGTCGGACAGGATGTCGCCGAACATGTTGCCGGTCACCATCACGTCGAACTGCTTGGGTGCGCGCACCAGCTGCATGGCGGCGTTGTCCACGTACATGTGGGACAGCTCCACATCCGGGTATTCCGGAGCCAGGCGGTCCAGCACTTCGCGCCACAGCACGGTCACTTCCAGCACGTTGGCCTTGTCGACGGAGCACAGCTTGCCACCGCGCTTCTGTGCGGCTTCGAAGGCGGTGCGAGCGATACGCTCGATTTCCGATTCTTTGTAGACGTAGGTGTTGTAGCCCTGTTTCTCGCCATTCTCCAATGTTTTGATTCCGCGGGGCTCACCGAAGTAGATACCACCAGTAAGCTCGCGCACGATCAGGATGTCGAGACCGGAAACCACTTCCGGCTTCAGCGAGGAGGCATCGGCCAGCTGCGGGTACAAAATGGCCGGGCGCAGGTTGGCGTACAGCCCGAGGCCGCTGCGAATTTTCAGCAGACCTCTTTCCGGACGGATGGCGCGATCCAGGGTATCCCACTTGGGACCACCCACCGCACCCAGCAGAACCGCGTCGCACTCACCGGCCTTTGCCAGTTCCGCGTCGGTCAGCGGCTCACCGTGGGCATCGATGGAAGCACCACCGATCAGGCCTTCGGTAAATTCCAGGTTCAGGCCAAATTTTTCATCGGCAGTTTTCAGTACCGCAACCGCCTGCTCGACAATTTCCGGGCCAATACCGTCGCCCGGGAGGATCATGATTTTCTTGCTCATCGAATTTTCCAATTATTCCGTTCGCCAGTTCACTTCACAGCATCAAACAGCCACGGCGCCTGTTCGCGACGCTTGGCTTCGTACGCGCGAATCTCGTCCGCATCTTCCAAGGTCAGGCCGATATCATCGAGGCCGTTCAGCAGGCAGTGTTTGCGGAACTCGTCCACTTCAAATGCGATGGTCTCGCCATTGGGCTTGATGACCAGCTGCTTTTCCAGATCAATGGTCAGCGCGTAGCCTTCCTCGGCGTACATTTCCTGGAACAACTGCTCGACAGTGTCTTCGTCCAGAACGATCGGCAACAGGCCATTCTTGAAACAGTTATTGAAAAAAATGTCCGCAAAGCTCGGCGCAATTACCGCGCGAAAACCGTGATCGTCGAGCGCCCAGGGGGCGTGTTCGCGGCTGGAACCACAGCCGAAATTCTTGCGTGCCAACAGCACAGAAGCGCCCTGGTAGCGAGGGAAATTCAGCGGAAACTCCGGATTTACCGGGCGCTGGCTGCAGTCCTGCCCCGGCTGGCCTTCGTCGAGATAACGCAGCTCATCGAACAGGTTCGGGCCAAAGCCGGTACGCTTGATGGACTTCAGGAACTGCTTCGGAATAATCAGATCCGTATCCACGTTGGCGCGATCCATCGGTGCGGCGACGCCTTTATGTTGGGTAAAAGCCTTCATCAGAGCGCCTCCTTCTGCATTTCACGTACATCGACAAAATGGCCCGCAATCGCCGCGGCCGCCGCCATGCTCGGGCTCACCAGGTGGGTGCGACCACCGTAGCCCTGGCGACCTTCAAAGTTGCGGTTGGAAGTGGAGGCACAGTGCTCACCGGCGCCCAGCTTGTCCGCATTCATCGCCAGACACATGGAGCAGGAAGGCTCGCGCCACTCGAAGCCCGCTTCGATAAATACCTTGTCGAGCCCTTCTTTCTCGGCCTGCGCTTTTACCGACTGGGAACCGGGCACCACCAGCACCTGCTTCACGCTGTCGGCTTTCTTGTGGCCCTTGGCCACTGCTGCCGCCGCGCGCAGGTCTTCGATCCGGGAATTGGTACAGGAGCCGATAAACACGCGATCCAGATTGATATCGGTAATCTTCTGCCCTGCGTTCAGGCCCATATATTCCAGCGCGCGCTCGATGCCCGCCTTCCTGGTTGAATCGCTTTCGGCTGCGGGATCCGGTACCAGCGCGCTCACCGGCGCAACCATTTCTGGAGAGGTGCCCCAGCTCACCTGCGGCTCGATCTCTTCGCCGCGCAGCTCAACGATCGCATCGAAATGCGCACCGTCGTCGGAGTGCAGGCGGCTCCAGCTTTCCACCGCTTTGTCCCACTGCTCGCCCTTGGGCGCGTAGGGTTTTCCCTTTACGTAGTCCAGAGTGATCTGGTCCACTGCGACCATACCGGCACGGGCGCCGGCCTCGATTGCCATGTTGCAGATGGTCATGCGACCTTCCATGGACAGCTTGCGGATCACCTCACCACCGAACTCGATGGCGTAGCCGGTACCGCCGGCGGTACCGATCTTGCCGATAATCGCCAGCACCACATCTTTCGCGGTTACGCCCGGACCGAGTTCACCGTCCACGCGCACCAGCATGTTCTTCATCTTCTTCTGGATCAGGCACTGGGTGGCCATCACGTGTTCCACCTCGGAAGTGCCGATACCGTGCGCCAGCGCACCCAGTGCACCGTGGGTGGAAGTATGTGAGTCACCACACACCACGGTCATACCCGGCAGGGTCGCACCGGTCTCGGGACCGATCACGTGCACAATACCCTGGCCCGGATCATTGATACCGAACTCGACGATACCGAAATCCTTGCAGTTCTCATCCAGGGTCTGCACCTGGATCCGCGAGATCTCATCGCGAATACCCGCCACGCCACCGGCGCGTTCCTCGCTGTCGGAGGCCACGTTGTGGTCCGGGGTACCGACAATCGAATCCGTACGCCACGGCTTGCGGCCGGCCAGGCGCAGGCCTTCGAAGGCCTGGGGCGAGGTCACTTCGTGAATCAGGTGGCGGTCGATATAAATCAGTGCGGTGCCGTCTTCGCGGCTTTTGACCAGGTGGTCTTGCCAGAGCTTGTCGTAAAGCGTCTGTTTGGTGTGCTCTTGATGGCCCATCAGCCCCATCTCCTCTATGGATAACATGCGGGAGTCTAGGGGGGGCATTGAATAACATCAATTTATATTTATTATATGGCACATTCTCTTTTGGAATACCCAAAACTATAACTTTTACAAACCCAGGTTCGAGCTATCCCCGCTCAGAATCGAAGGGGCTGATTGCGGGTGGGGTATTGCGAGACCTTCTGCGACAGGGATGTCGCGGAAGAGCCCCCATGGATGGGTTCACGGCGTGTCTCGCAAAACCCCACCCGTAAGCAGCCCCGCTACCGAGGCAATTTCATCGCATGGAAATCCAGTGGCTCAGAGCCTTCCTCGCCATTGCTGAACAGGGCTCCGTTTCCGACGCCGCCGAACAACTACACCTGACCCAGCCCGCCGTCAGCAAACGGCTCGCGTCCCTGGAACAGCAGCTGGGCACCCCCCTGTTCGACCGCATCGGCCGCCGCCTGCAGCTCACCACTGCCGGCAAGGCGCTGCTGCCCCGCGCCCGCCACATACTCAACGAAGTCAGCGACGCAGAGCGCGAACTCAGAAGCCTCGGCGACACCATCGGCGGCAGCCTGCGTATCGCCACCAGCCATCACGTCGGCCTACACCACCTGCCTCCGGTACTGCGTGACTTCAGCAACCGCTACCCCGACGTCTCCCTCGATATCGACTTTGTCGATTCCGAACAGGCCTACGAGGCCCTGGTGGCAGGCGAGTACGAACTGGCCGTCGTCACCCTCGCACTCAAGGATTACCCCAACCTCAACGCCCAGATCATCTGGCCCGACCCCTGCGTCGTTGTCGCCGCCCCCGACCACCCCCTGGCACAGATGCCCGAACTGGACCTGCCCGCACTCGCGCAATACCCCGCGATCCTGCCCGACCTCAACACCTATACCGGGCGGCTGATCAAGCGCGAGTTCGACCGCCACGGCCTGAAACTGACCGCCAAACTGGCCACCAACTTCCTCGAAACCATCAAAATGATGGCCGGCGTCGGCCTCGGCTGGAGTGTGCTGCCAAAAACCCTGGTGGACGAGTCCCTCGCCGAACTGCCCGTGCCCGAACTCAGCATCGTGCGCAACCTGGGCGTGATCAATCACCGCAACCGCACCCTCAGCAATGCCGCCAATGCCCTGCAGCAACTGCTGACCCAGGCCGCAACCGGGCTATAAGGGGCAAACCGCTTCTCAAAATCGGCAACTGGTCAGAGAAACTTCGGCAAAAACCGGTACACTCCGCCGCAGAATTAAAATGGGAGCGAAACCAATGAAAAAAATCACCCTGGCACTCTGCGCCGCTCTGGCTTCTGCCGGCGCCAGCGCCGACACCATCCTCGGCTTCGACGCCTCTGCCGGCGTCTGGATGCCGGCCTACAGTGGCGGTGTCGGTGTCGACAACTTCAATGTGGACGAGTTTGACCTGGCCGAAGACAACGTCACATTCCTGCAGGCCGCACTCGAACACCCGATCCCGCTGGTGCCGAACATCCTCGTGGCCCACAGCAAGATCGAAAGCAACGGCAGCACCTTCCTCAGCGAAAACGTGACCTTCGATGACGAAACATTCATCGTCGGCTCCGAAGTGGCGACCGACCTCAACCTCTCCCACACCGATGCCACCCTGTACTACGAGATTCTCGACAACTGGGTAAACCTGGACCTGGGCCTGACTGCGCGCCAGTTCAGCGGTGACATGACTGTCGTGAGCGAATTCCAGTCGGAAGAGATCGAATTCTCCGGGGTACTGCCGATGGTCTACGGCGTGGCCCGTTTCGACCTACCGTTTACCGGCTGGTCCATCGTTGCCCAGGGCAACGGCACCGGTTACAAGGGCGATACCCTTACCGACGTGACCGCGAAAATCCGCTGGGACTTCGTACCGGCACTGGATTTCGCCGTGGAAGCCGGCTACCGCGCCATGACCCTGGACATCCAGGAACTGGACGAGCTGCAGAGCGACCTGGAAATCAAGGGCCCCTACCTGGGCCTGAGCCTGCACCTGTAATCCAGCGATTACAGCCGGCCACAAAAAAGGCGGAGCGCTTTTGGCGCTCCGCCTTTTTTGTTTTCAAATCCGCTTCAACGGATCAGGAATCATTTCCCGCGGGAATTTTCAGACCGAAATCCACATCTCCGTTCTGTGCCCGCTGGCGCAGCACATGATCGACCAGTACCAGCGCCATCATCGCCTCGGCAATCGGCGTTGCACGGATACCGACACAGGGGTCGTGACGTCCCTTGGTGACCACCTCGATCGGATTGCCGTTGGTATCCAGGCTCTTGCCCGGAATGCGCAGGCTGGAAGTCGGCTTCAGGGCGATATGCGCGATCAGTTCCTGACCGCTGGAAATTCCGCCGAGCACACCGCCGGCATTGTTGGACTGGAAACCCTCCTCGGTAATCTCATCGCGATGCTCGGTACCCTTCTGCTCCACCGAAGCAAACCCGGCTCCGATCTCCACGCCTTTGACCGCATTGATACTCATCAGCGCGTGGGCCAGGTCCGCATCCAGCCGGTCGAAGATCGGCTCGCCGAGACCGGCAGGCACACCGCTTGCGTGCACGGAGATACGCGCACCGATGGAGTTGCCCTCCTTGATCAGGGCCTGCATATACTCTTCCATCTCCGGCACTTTGGAAGCATCCGGACAGAAAAACGGGTTCTGATCCACCTGGGACCAGTCGAGGGTTTCCACCTTGATGGGACCGAGCTGGGACAGGTAGCCGCGCACCTCGATGCCGTAGCGCTGCTTCAGCCACTTCTTGGCAATGGCGCCCGCGGCAACCCGCATGGCGGTCTCGCGCGCGGAAGAGCGCCCTCCGCCGCGGTAGTCGCGCAGGCCGTATTTGGCCCAGTAGGTGTAATCGGCGTGGGCCGGGCGGATCTGCTCGGCGATATTGGCGTAGTCTTTGGAGCGCTGGTCGGTATTTTCGATCAGCAGACCAATGGGCGTGCCGGTGGTTTTGCCTTCGAACACGCCGGAGAGGATTTTGACTGCGTCCGCTTCGCGGCGCTGGGTGGTGTAGCGGGAGGTGCCGGGCTTGCGGCGGTCCAGTTCCAGCTGAATTTCTTCCGCAGAAATTTCCAGCCCGGGGGGACAGCCATCAATAATACAGCCCAATGCCGGACCGTGGCTCTCGCCAAAAGTGGTTACGCTGAACAGCTTGCCAAATGTGTTGCCCGACATACCCGGTATTCCCTACCTCTAGTCAATTATTCGCGGAAAGCCGCGCATTATAGAGGATTACGTCGCCGCCGGCGCGCTCAATTGGCGCCCGCTTCAAAAAACGGTCGACAGGCGAGCAGGTCTTCCCGGGTCAAAATAAACACCCCGTGGCCGCCCTCTTCCAGTTCCGGCCAGACAAACGGCACCTGCGGATAAGCGGCTTCCAACGCCTCCCAGCTGTTGCCCACCTCGCACACCAGAATACCTTCCGGCTGCAGGTGGTCCGGCGCCTCCAGCAACAGGCGGCGGGTGAAGTCGAGGCCGTCGTCGCCGGAGCCCAGCGCCAACCCGGGCTCCGCATGGTATTCCTGCGGCATCTCCGCCAGGTCGCGGGCGTCTACATAAGGAGGGTTGCTCACAATCAGGTCGTAGCTGCAGCCCTTGAGCCCCCCGAACAGGTCCGACTGCACCGCGCGCACCTCATCGTTGAGGTGATGGCGGTTGATATTGATCTGCGCCACCTCGATGGCATCGGCGGAAATATCGCTCAGGTCCACCCGCGCCTGCGGAAAGGCGTCGGCGCAGGCGATGCCGATACAACCGCTGCCGCAACACAGGTCGAGGATCGCCAGGGGCTCCTGCTGCAGCCAGGGTTCGAACCCCTGGCGGATCAGTTCGCCGATGGGTGAGCGCGGTACCAGTACCCGCTCGTCTACATAAAACGGCAGGTCACAGAACCAGGCTTCCTTGGTGATATAGGGAGACGGCAGGCGTTCATCGATGCGTTTTTCCAGCACCGCCAGCACGTCCCGGCGCTCGTCCATGGTCAGGCGCGCAGCGAGGATTTCCGGTTTGCTATCCACCGGCAGGTGCAGTGCGTGAGTGACCAGCAGGACAGCCTCATCCCAGGCGTTATCCGTGCCGTGACCGAACCACAACTGTTCAGCATTGAAGCGGCTGGCACCCCAGCGGATATAATCCAGCACTGTACACAATTCGTGCAAACTGGACTCCCGTTTCTCTATCATTGGCGATAATCCTCAAAATTAGGCGCTTTCCTTCTTGCCGCTTTACTAGCGTTGCACAAAGGCTTAGGGTAGCGCACCCCCTGAATCCCCGGTCTTGATATCCGGTGATAACAGCCCCGCCGCGACTGCGATTGTCGCGCGGGGTGATCGAACGCCCGGGCACCTGCGTATCACTGCGCAATCGAATAGCGGGCGAGACGTTGGAAGCATACTGATGAAAGAACAATACGCACAGATCATTGAAGCCATTGGCGAAGACCTGGAACGCCCGGGTCTGAAGGACACGCCGCTGCGGGCGGCCAAGGCCATGCAGTACCTCACCCGCGGCTACCAGCAGACCGTTGATGAAGTGGTTAACGAAGCGCTCTTCCCCTCGGACTGCAGCGAGATGGTACTGGTCAAGGACATCGAGCTGTACTCCCTGTGCGAACACCACATGCTGCCCTTTATCGGCAAGGCGCACGTGGCCTATATCCCGGACGGCAAGGTGCTCGGCCTGTCCAAGGTGGCGCGCATTGTAGACATGTTTGCGCGCCGTTTGCAGATCCAGGAGCAACTGACCGTACAGATCGCCAACACCATCCAGCAGGTGACCGGCGCCGCCGGCGTCGGCGTGATCATCGAAGCCAAGCACATGTGCATGATGATGCGCGGTGTGGAAAAGCAGAACTCGGTGATGAAAACCTCTGCCATGCTGGGTTCGTTCCGCAGCCAGCAGGCTACCCGCAACGAATTCCTGTCACTGCTGCGCTAGCCTTAAGGTTATTTAATTAGGGAGAGCCCGCAATGCCACACCTGGTGATCGAGTATTCCGAAAAACTGGAAGAAGCGCTTTCCATCCCGGCACTGGTGAGCAACGGCCAGCAGGCCATGTGCGACACCGGGCTCTTCTCCCCTTCCGCGGTCAAGACCCGCGCCCTGCCCTACCGGGACTTTGTGCTCGGCAAGCGTCACGAGGGCTCCAGCAACCTGTTTATCCACGCGGAAGTGCGCATTCTCGAAGGCCGCACCGCGGAACAGAAAGAGGCGCTGAGCTCCGCAATCTTCAATTTCCTGTGTGAAGCGGCACCGGAAGTGCCGGAAATTTCTGTGGAAGTGCGGGATATGGAAAAAGCGAGCTACTCTAAGCGGGTGCCGTTTTAAGCTTCCCCTCCGGTAAGAAATAGGCGGAACCAGTCGGCGATCACCTCCGCACTGTCTTCCATATGCAGGTGATGGCTGCCGGGAAATTCGCGGATGGCGATATTGGCGTATTTCTCCGCAACCGGTTTCACCCGCGTGATCATTTCCTGAATCCCGGATTTGCCCAGCGCCAGGCGGATCGGCATCGTCGCCCGCCCCAGGAACGCCTCGACCTGGGCGCCATTCAACTTCGCCAGCGAGCTCGCCAGCAACTGGGGATCGTTGCTCCAGGTAAAGCCGCCCTCGCAGGGGCGCACTCCGCGCTCCACCAGCCTGCGCGCGGCATCTTCGGTCAGCTTGAACAGTCCGTTCTTGCGCGCGGCAACCGCCACTTCCAGGGATTCGAATACTTTCGACTTGCGGTTGCGGTAGCGAGCCCGCTGCTCAATGCCATTGCGCAGGATGTCCGGTGCCTCTTCGTCTTCTGCCGGTGGCGGCACCAGCCCGTCGATCAATGCCAGGCGCTGTATCCGCTCGGGAAAGGTCGCGGCGGCAATCATCGAAATGACCGCGCCACGAGAGTGGGACAAGCAGGAAAACTGCTGCCAACCGAGGGCATCGGCGATGCCGAACACATCCTCGATTTCACCCCAGATGTTGTAATTGGCTTCCGCGTGCCGGTGGTAGCTCTGGCCGTGCCCCGCCAGATCCACCGCCACCAGGTTCAATTCCGGCAGCAGCGGCGCGATTCTGTCGAAGCTGGCACAGTTATCCAGCCAGCCGTGCAGCGCCAGTACCGGCACCCCGCTCGGGTTGCCCCACTGGCGGGCGGCGATCCGGTTGCCGCACAGGTCGAGGGAAATTTCACGGGGAGAGGTGCAGAAAGAAGTATTCGCGCTCATGGGTAAGTCAAAATGCCGGTGGAACGCAGTATGTTGGCAGCCGCCCAGGGCCTCAACAATGGCGACATGCACCACCGCACCTGTTCAATCTGCTTATGGCGACTGCAGAACAGATGTGGGAGCGCTATGCGAGGGCTATGAGAGCGGTTCCGGCTTGTGCTGCAACCACTGGAGCTCCGCGCAGTCCGTTGCCCACACGTCGGCCTTGAGGCACGCCAGGCTCGAGGTGCCCATGGAGTGTTCATTGCCGGTGCCACACAGACCATTGACCAGGCTGCCCACCAGCGGCTGGTGGCTCACCAGCAACAGAGGGAAATTTTCCTCGGGCACCTCTGCAAGCACTTCCAGCAGCGCTGTGAGCGGGGTATCACCAGTGAGATATTCGTTGATTTCCACTTCGCGACGGAAGGTCTCAGCGACAATCTTTGCGGTTTGACGCGTACGCACAAACGGGCTGGCCCAGATTGTTTTCACCTGCGCCAGCTCCGAAGCGCGCTCCTTGCACACCGCGGCAACGTCTGCCCGCCCCCGCTCCGTGAGCGCCCGGGTTTCGTCACTTTTACTGTAGGGTTCCGCTTTCCCGTGACGCATTACGTATAACAGCACGCAAAACTCCAAACACTACCAGGGTTACCAAAAACGCTTGTTCACTTACTTCTCATCAGTGCTTTTTTCCGCCGGGTTTTCACCATCGGATTCAGCGTTTTTGTTGCTGCCGCCTGTGGTTTTGCTGGTCTTGTCCCTGGGCTTTTCCGCATCGGCGGCCCCGCGGCTTTTCGCGGGCTCTTCTTTTACGTCTTCCGCACCAAGCTCAATGACCGATGCTTCCTCAGCTTCTTCCGCCTCTTCCGCGGTGGCGCCTTCGCTTTCGCCCTCGACCACCTCATCCTCGCTGATCACTTCGCCGTCAAACTCTTCAGCGCTTTCATAGCTGGAGATATCGTCCACATCGGACTCCGGCCACTCGGAAAACGGGAAGGGTTTCTCCTCGGAGTTGTAGATCAAGAATTGCAGGGCCTGGTAAATATAGGATGCCAGCTGGTCTCCCAGGCGGCGCAGGTTGTCATTGGCACTACCGGTAAAAATGGCAAAGATGAATTGCGCGATCACCACCGCCAGCATCACGAACCCGGCAATTTCCAGCAACACCGCAAACAGAACCATGTAGATCAGCCGCACCCACTGGTTCGTGGACGTGAGGTTTTGTTTCAGTTCTTCATTGCTCATTGGCTTATCCCTAAAATTTATCCCTGGTTATTCAGCGCTTGCGGTCTGTCCGCTACCGGAACGCGCAGTACCGGCTTCGGCCGGCTTGTGCAACTGGTCTTGGAGTTGAACTATAGCACCAGGACCTTTCAGTCCTGCGGCCACTCGGCAAAGGGGAACGGCTTCTCTTCGGTGTTGTAAATCAGGAACTGCAATACCTGGTATATGTACGACGCGATCTGGCTGCCCAGCTGGCGCAGGTTTTCATTGGGACTGCCACTGATGATGGCGAACAGGAACTGCAGGACGATGGTGGCAAGCATTACCACGCCCGCCACTTCCAGCAGAATCACAAACAGCACCATAAACAGCGCGCGCAGCCAGTGGTCCGGAGTGGTCAGATTGTGCTTGATGGCTTCGTTATTCATAAAATTTTCCATTCACGGTTGGAGGTATGCCTCGGTCTGCGGCAACCACTTCAGCTCTTGGCGGAATAGGCCACATCAAATGTCTGCGCCCCGGACATCAGCTCCCGAATCACCGCCGGGATGGGGGTACCTTCAAATAATATGGCGTGAATTGCAGAAACCAAGGGCATGTAGACGCCTAATTCATCGGCTTTGGCCTTGATGAGACGAACGGTGTTCACCCCTTCCGCCACCTGGCCAATCTCTGCCACGGCCTCGTCCAGCTTCTTGCCCTTGCCCACCAGGTAGCCCACCCGGTAATTGCGGCTCAGATCGGACGAACAGGTGAGGATCAGGTCCCCTACCCCCGCCAGGCCGATAAAGGTCATCGGATCTGCGCCCATGGCCTCGGCAAAGCGCATCATTTCTGCCAGCGCGCGGGTGATCAGCAGGCTGGTGGTATTCTGGCCGCGCCCCAGGGCGACCGCCATACCGGTCACGATGGCGTAGATATTCTTCAACGCCCCGGCCAACTCCACCCCGAACACATCGTTGCTGGAATAGACGCGGAAGGTCTCCGAGTGCAGCACTTTCTGGATGGTGCTGCACAGCTCCTCGTCTTCACTGGCAACAACCGTGGCGGTGTAATGCCCGGCGACGATTTCCTTCGCAAAGTTCGGGCCACTCAACACCCCCACGCGCATACCGTCGGTCTCTTCCCGCAGGATGTCGCTCATCAGGTGGAAACTGTCGTGCTCCACCCCCTTGGTGAGGGAAATCAGGATGGTACCGGGTGCCAGCACCGGCGCCGCGCGGTGCACCACCTCACGGAAGGACTTGCTGGGGATCGCCACAAATACGATCTGGCAACCGCACACCGCCCGCTCCAGCTCACTGGTTATCTGCAGGTCGGGATGCAACTCCACCCCGGGCAGGTAGTAGGCGTTTTCGCGGTTGGCCATGCAGGCTGCGGCGCGCTCGGGGTCGCGCATCCACTGGCGGGTATCGTGACCATTGCCGGCAATAATATTGGCGACGGCGGTACCGAAACTGCCGCCACCGAGAATGGCGATGGAATAACGGGAATCAGAAGGGCTCGAAGAAGCGTCTTTCTCGGTCATAAAACTTCGTTGTCTGAAAAATTGGGTCGATTATACGGGGCGCCGGCGGTCTGCCCAACGGCGCCGTCACCTTTTGGTCATTTTTGCCAAGATCGCCGACAAATACCGCGAATTTACGACCAAATCGCGCAATAAAGGACCAGCTAACTATAGCGCGCAGCCAAATAAACTGAGTGGCCCCAAAATAAAAAACCGGGCATGTGCCCGGTTTTCGCGTCAGCCTGTCTATCAGCTGTTCAGTTCCAGCAACAGCGTGTTCAGACGCCGCACGTAGTCCGCGGGGTCCGCCAGCTGGTTGCCCGCGGCCAGGTTGGCCTGGTCCATCAGGATATTGGTGAGGTCCGCAAAGCGGTCTTCATCCTGCTCCTGATCCAGGCGCTGTACCAGCGGGTGGCTGGGGTTCAGCTCGAAGATCGGCTTGGAATCCGGCAGGGACTGCCCCGCCTGCTCCAGGATACGGCGCATCTGCAGGCCCATATCGTGGTCACTGGCCACCAGACACGCGGGCGAGTCGACCAGGCGGGTGGTGGCGCGCACGTCTTCCACGCGGGACGCCAGTACCTCCTTGACGCGCTCCACCAGTGCACCGGCCTCTTTCTCGACCTTTTCGCGCTCGGCCTTGTCGTCTTCGTTTTCCGCCTCACCCAGGTCCAGCGCGCCCTTGGCCACGTCCTGGAACTGCTTGCCGTCAAACTCCTGCATATGGCCGACGAACCACTCGTCCAC
>NZ_CAJXKH010000080.1 GCF_913055755.1 uncultured Microbulbifer sp. | reverse complement strand
TCCACGATGGCCGGCTCGGCGAACATGGGCTTGATGCGATCGAATGGGGGCAGTACGGGAGACTCGAGCAGGGGGTTGGACCACGACGCGTCGGACATTGGCATTCCTTGTCGGCAAAGGGAAAAACAAACACACCCGACAGGCCACAGAGGGGGCCGTCGGGTTAACATATGCGCTGTATTTTAGTGGAAAGCCCTTCCGGAGGTCAGCCTTGTCCAGCCATGATTTACCCGCGCCGGTCCTGCGCAGCCATCGCGGCCACACCCCGAAGCTCAATCAGCGGGTGTATATCGATCCCCAGTGTACCGTGATCGGTGACGTGGAGCTGGGCGACGACGCTTCCGTGTGGCCCGGCGCCATTGTGCGGGGCGATATGCATCGCATCCGCATTGGTGCGCGCACCAGCGTGCAGGACGGGTCCGTGCTGCACATCACCCACGCCAGTGATTTCAATGAGGGGGGCTGGCCGCTGACCATCGGCGACGACGTCACCATCGGCCACAAGGCCTGCCTGCACGGCTGCACCGTGGGCAGCCGGGTACTGATCGGCATCGGCGCCATCGTGCTCGACGGCGCGGTAATCGAGGATGAGGTGGTGCTGGCGGCGGGTGCACTGGTGCCGCCGGGCAAGCGCCTGGAGAGTGGCTACCTGTACGTGGGTTCACCGGCGAAACAGGCGCGACCGCTGTCGGAAAAGGAAAAGAAATTCTTCACCTACACTGCCGGCAATTACGTAAAACTCAAGAACGAATATCTGGAGAAATAATCCAGCGCCTGCAGTTACTGCATTTCGAATCACCGGATTCCGCAGTATCAGCGCCTTCGCCCCGGCAGTTCGGCAATCAGCAGTTATTTGTGCGGGCAGAATTAAGGTTGTCATTTGTACTACACCTTGTACTAAACCTTAACGCACACAATAAAACCTGTAGCCGAACTGATTCATGACCGATTCCAGCCAACTGCGTATCAACGGCCAGCGCCTGTGGGACTCCCTGATGGAGATGGCCGCCATCGGCGCCACCGCAAAAGGCGGCTGCAACCGCCAGGCCCTCACCGACCTCGACAAACAGGGCCGCGACCTCTTCGTAAAATGGTGTGAAGACGCAGATTGCAGCGTCAGCTTCGACACCATGGGCAATATCTTCGCCCGCCGCGCGGGTAGCGGCTCTAAAAACGGGCCCGAGTTGCCACCTGTGCTCACCGGCTCTCACCTGGACACCCAGCCCACCGGCGGCAAGTTTGACGGCGTCTACGGCGTACTCGCCGGCCTCGAAGTCATCCGCACCCTCAATGAGAACCAGGTGGAAACCGAGGCGCCGCTGGAGGTAGCGGTGTGGACCAACGAGGAAGGCGCGCGTTTCTCCCCCGCCATGATCGGCTCCGGGGTGTGGAGCGGCGAGTTCGAGCAGGACTACGCCTACGCCCGCACAGACAAGGAGGGTAAAACCTTCGCTGAAGAACTGGCGCGCATCGGCTACCAGGGCGACACCCCGGCCAAGCCACGCCCCCTCACCGCCGCATTCGAAGTGCATATCGAACAGGGCCCCATCCTCGAAGCCGAAGAAAAACAGATCGGCGTATTGTCCGGCGTCCAGGGCATGAACTGGTACGACCTCACGCTGATCGGCCAACCCTGCCACGCCGGCCCCAGCCCCATGGAAGGCCGCCGCGACCCGTTCATGGGCCTGCAGCGCATCCTCGACCAGCTCTACCAGCTGGCCGCCGAACACGCTCCCTGGGCCCGAGTCACCTTCGGCGACATCCGCGCCGAACCCGGCAGCCGCAACACCGTGCCGGAAAAACTCATCCTCGCCGTCGACCTCCGCCACCCGGATCAGAAAACCCTCGACGCCATGGACCAGCGCTTCCGCGAGATCGCCGCCAGCGTCGCCAACGACACCGGCCTCGAACACCAGATCCGCGACGAATGGCGCTCCCCCGCCGTCGCCTTCGATTCCAGGTGCGTCGAAGCCGTGCGCAGTGCCGTCGCCGACCTCGGTTACAGCAACAAGGAAATGGTCTCCGGCGCCGGCCACGATTCCGTGTATATCTCCCGCGTCGCCCCTACCAGCATGATCTTCGTGCCCTGCGAAAAAGGGCTTTCCCATAACGAAGCGGAAAACGCGCAACCTGAAGATTTGGAAGCCGGCGCAAACGTGCTGCTGCACGCAATGCTGAAAGTGGCGAAGTAAGAACGACCAACGAAGCGCAAAACTCAGATGCTAAGCGGCTGATGCCGGTAAACCTTCGCGAGACCTTCGAAAACAGGGATGTTTTCGCAGAGCCCCCAGGGATGGGTTGAGGGGGGGCGCCTAGCCCGTGTCTCGCGAAGGTTTACCGGCAGCAGTCGCGCCACCGGACCGCAAACAGAGCTCCGACAAAAGATTCGAGAAAAGCACCATGACCGAATTTACCTACAAACACCGCAACGACAACGGCAACACCGCGCGCCTGGACAACTGGGGCATCGACTCCGAATACGGCGTGCTCACCGACCTGCTCGTCGGCCCCATCGACCACTACACCTGGCAGATGGGCAACGCCGCCAGCCGCCGCTCCGTGCGCCTCGGCCGCCAGTTCGACCCCGCCGTCGCCAGACGCCAGCACCAGGAAATGCTCGACGCCTACAAGCATGCCGGCGTCACCACCCACCTGCTGCCCGCCGACAGCAACCTCCCCTACCAGCTCTACGCCCGCGACAGCAGCGTCATGACCCCCTGGGGCCCCATCGTCACCCAGATGTACTCCCCCTGGCGCCGCGGCGAATGGGTCGACGTGATCAAAACCTACCAGCAACTCGACGTCCCCATTTACGACATCATCACCGCCGGCAGTTTAGAGGGCGGCGACTTCATGGTGCTCGAACCCGGTGTCATCCTCTGCGGTTACAGCGGTGAGCGCACCTCCCCCCAGGGCTTCCAGCAGATGAAAAGCTGGATCGAAAAAGAAGGCTGGGAAGTCAAAGGCTACCAGTTCGACCCCTACTTCCTGCACCTCGACGTACTCGTCGCCGCGCTCGCGGAAAAACTGGTCGCCGTATGTGTGGATGCGGTGGAGCCGGAACTGGTGCAGTGGTTCAAATCCCGCAACTTCGAGATCATCAACATCTCCTACCCGCAGGTGATGGAACTCGGCGTCAACGTCGTCGCCCTCGGCAACAACCGCGTGATGCTGCCCGCCGACAACACCGAACTGAAACTGAAATGCCGCGCTTACGGGCTGGAAGTGATCGACCCGGATATCTCCATGATCACCGCCGGCGGTGGCGGCGTGCACTGCATGTGCCAGCCACTGGCCAGGAAACCTGCCTAGAGTGCAGAGAAAGCAGCGAAAAATAAAAAGGGCGACCACTGGCCGCCCTTTTTATTTCGGTATTTTTTGATTTATTTTCCCTGCGCCCTGAGCCATCCGGACCCGGCGATACCGCCAGCGGCACAGGCCAGGATAATCACCAATGGGGTCAGGGTGCCCAGTCCCAGCGCACCCACACCGTAGCCCCGCATGGGCAACAGCACCAGCAGCATGATGCCAGCCGGTATCAGCGACAGCAGCACACCGCGGGTCATCCAGCTTTTCTGCCACGGCAACAGGAAAATCAGCCCGCAGATACCGCCCCACACCACACGTTGATAGATATAGGCATTGGACAGGTAGGGCGCGATATCGACGTGGAGGAAGCGGGTAAACCCGTAGTGGCCCATGGCCCAGAGCCCGAGCGCGTACGCCAGACCGGCGACACAGCCCGCGGCAAAACAAACAGAAAGGTTTTTAACAAAATCTCGCACCCATAACCCCCATCAAACTATTCCCAAGGAAAAACAAGGTATTGGAATAAATCGGCGTCAGTATGCCAGATCTCGGCACTGGGACCGCGGGCGGGTTTGGAATTTTCGGAAAAATTCGAAAAGGGTCGGGCACTTTTTTCGAAGCACCGAGCGCAATATGAAGGTGGCGATAGCGGGAAGAGCTTTAGAAGGTCTCCCAAAGCTCTCCCCGGTAGCGGTAGCGGCACCGCCACCGGACTATCTGTTGAGACGGGCTATATATTACGCAGGGCGTTTGGTTTCGCCGTAGAGTTCCTCGAGCATCGCATCGATATGTGCGGCCAGCGCTTCCTGGGTATCGTCCAGCAGGATCACATGGCCCATCTTGCGCCCCGGGCGCAGGCTCTTGCCATACAACCAGACACCATCATTGGCCAGGGCTGGCTGCTTGTCGACACCCAGCATATTGATCATCACCGCCGGGCGCGCCGCGTGGGTATCGCCCAGCTCCATGCCCAGAATTGCGCGCACATGGTTGGCAAACTGGCTGGTGTCCGCACCGGCTAAAGTCCAGTGGCCGCTGTTGTGTACCCGCGGTGCCAGTTCGTTGATCAGCAGGCCGTCGTCGGTGACGAAACACTCCATCGCCAGCACACCCACATAGTCCCAGGCGTTCATCAGGGTTGCCAGGTAGGTCTCAGCGGTATGCTGCAGCTCTTCGCTCACATGTGGCGCCGGTGCGGTGGACACCAGCAACGTGCCGTTGTAGTGGTCATTTTCCGCCAGCGGGTAGGTCACCACCTTTCCGTCCGCGGTGCGGGCACCGATCAGCGACACCTCGCGGGAGAAGTGGATGCCCTTCTCCACCACGTATTCCAACTCGGGCACATCGTTGACGATGGCAGCGAGGTCTTCATCGCTGTTAACCCGCCACTGGTTCTTGCCGTCGTAGCCGTGTTCACAGCTCTTGATAAACGACGGGTAACCCAGCTGTTTTACCGCTGCGCAGATCTCATCGTAATTGTTCGCCGGCAGGAAAGGCGCTACCGGAAGGCCGGCGGCGGTAATCGCGGTTTTCTCGCGCAGGCGGTGCTGGGTTTTTTCGAACGCGTCCGGGCGCGGGTACACCGGGCAGCACTGTTCCAGCGCGCGCAGCAGTTCGACAGGGACCCCTTCGCGCTCGGCGGTAATCACCTCGGGACTGCCCATCGCTTGGTAGAGCGCCGCGATATCGTCGCCGTCGCGCGCGTGCACGATGGTGCCGAGCCCTTCCACACAGGTGGTGTTCTCGTCGCCCTCGGCAAGGAAGCTGAATTCGATACCCAGCGGGCGGGCCTCCTGGGCCATCATCTGGGCCAGCTGGCCGCAGCCGACTATACCAACGCGCCTAACTTGACTGGCTGTCATTTCCGGTACACCTCTAAATTCAGCTTTACGGTTTTATTCAACTTCAAACGGAACGCCGGCGGTCTGATTCTCGCGCCAGGCTATCAGCCGCTGCTGCAGTTCCGCATCGGTCAGTGACAGCATCTGTGCCGCCATCAGGCCCGCGTTGTAGGCGCCGGACTGACCCACCGCCTGGGTGGCCACCGCCACGCCCTTGGGCATCTGTACAATCGACAGCAGGCTGTCCATCCCGGTCATGAATTTGCTCTCCACCGGCACACCGATAACCGGCAGCGGGGTCATCGCCGCGATCATACCCGGCAGGTGCGCCGAGCCACCGGCGCCGGCGATGATCACCTGGGTGCCGCGCTCGTGGGCATGGGTGGCGAACTCCACCAGCCGCTGCGGGGTGCGGTGGGCGGAGACTACGGCTGTGGCGAAGGGGACGTTCAGCTCGGTCAGCGGCAGCGTCGCCTTTTGCATGGTCGGCCAGTCAGATTGGGATCCCATCACGATGGTGACTTTTTCGAAGGGAATCTGTTTCACTTACTGTTCACTCCAGTATTGCAATAGCACCAGACTGGCGGGTTTCGCCACCGGTTCATTCAAGGGTAAGGTAACCGCCAGAGACAGCGTTATAGGTACTCGGAAATTGGCTTGGGGGACATCGACCTGGGGTAAATCCACGGCCGCCGACACCGTAAAATCGGGGCATCTCAGGCTGCCGTAGCGCGGGCCGCCCCGATAAGGGGCGTGAGGATACCAAAACTCAGCAAGAATGCACCCTGCGGGGCGATTTAGGGTCTTTTCGGTACGAAACTGGGTTGTACGGTCACTTTTCTGACGACCACCAGATTCATCCCGTGTGCTGCAGGCGCTCGCGCAGCGTCGACAACACGGGCGCCACCTGCGGGCGCACCCCGCGCCACAGGTAAAAGGATTCCGCCGCCTGTCCCACCAGCATACCCAGTCCGTCGGACACCTCCGCACCCAGGCCCGTCGCCCAGTGCATAAACGGTGTGGGCTGGGCGCCGTAGACCATATCGTAGGCGCGGCAGCCATCCGCCAGCGCGCGCGGTGACAGCGGTGGCAGTTCGCCGGACAGACTGGCGGCGCTGGCGTTGATGATCAGGTCGAAGCCGTCCGGCACCCCATCCAGCCCGCTGGCCGTGATACGGCCGTACTCCGAGAAATCCTGTGCAAGCTGTTGCGCCTTCTGCGCGGTGCGGTTGGCGATATGCAGCCGCGCGGGCTGTTCCTGTAACAGCGGCAACAGCGCACCGCGGGTGGCACCGCCGGCGCCCACAATCAGTACACTCCTGCCCTGAATGGTCCAGTCCAGGTGGTTTTTCAGATCCGCAACCAGGCCGGCGCCGTCGGTATTGTCCCCGAGTATGCGGCCATCGGGCTGCAGCGCCAGGGTGTTGACCGCACCCGCGGTTGTGGCGCGCTCGGTCAGCGTGTCGGCAAACTCGAAGGCATCCAGTTTGAACGGCACCGTGACATTCAGTCCGCGGCCACCCGCGCCAAAAAATTGCTGTGCCTGTTCGGCAAACTGCCCCAGCTCAACATATTTTTTTTCGTAGCGGATATCCTGCCCGGTCTGCGCGGCAAAAGCCGCGTGAATCTCCGGAGAACGGGACTGGGCGATGGGATTGCCGACCACGGCGTACAGATCTGTCACTAGGCGTCCTGCTTTTTATTGCTGTTGCGGATCATTGCTGTTGCGGGAGCTGGGTCGAATCAATGGGACTTCAAGTTGCGCAAACTCTCGCGGATGCGCGAGGTCTCGTCCACCGCAATCAAACCGTCAATTTTCAGCTCGCCCTCGAATTCGCACACGATATAGCGGGTCATGGCACTGTAAATCTGTCGCGGTTTTTCCCCGGAGGTATCCAGCAACACCCAGTTCAGGCTAGCCAGGCTGGTATTTTCATTCAGCTCGATCACATCGGTCACCGCGCCCACAATCTGGGTAACGCCGAGGCGCTCGTAGAGTCTCAATAATTTTTTTACCCGGCCGATAAAGTACCCGCGCTGCAGCGGGGATTTTTTGCCATCGGAAAAAAAGTAATGCAGCGGAAAACGAAAAAAATCGGCTATCTGTTCCGCGTCGCGGGCTTCGAACAGGCGACGGTATTCGAGAAATAGCTGGTTGATGTCTTCCAGACGGGCCTTGTGCATGGCGACTTCCTTTTTTAGCGCTTAGACCCAGTCTTTGTGGGGCAGAAAATCCGTGTACAGTTTTTCTTCCGGGCTGCCCGGTTGCGGGTGCCAGTCGTAGCGCCAGCGCACCTCGGAAGGCAGTGACATCAGGATGGACTCGGTACGCCCGCCGCTCTGCAGGCCGAATAAAGTACCGCGGTCGAACACCAGGTTGAATTCTACATAGCGGCCGCGACGGTACAGTTGGAAGTCGCGCTCGCGTTCGCCGTATTCGGCATCCTTGCGTTTTTTCAGGATCGGCAGGTAGGCGTCCAGATAGGAATTGCCCACGGCCTGCATAAAGGCAAAGGCATTTTCAAAGCCGCCCTCATTAAAATCGTCAAAAAACAGGCCGCCCACACCGCGCGCCTCATCCCGGTGTTTGAGATAGAAATACTCATCGCACCACTTCTTGAAACGCGGATAAACGTCTTCGCCGAACGGGGCGCAGGCGTCTTTCGCGGTCTGGTGCCAGTGCACCACATCTTCCTCGAAGCCGTAATACGGTGTCAGGTCATAGCCGCCGCCGAACCACCACACCGGCTCGGCGCCCTCTTTCTGCGCTACGAACAGTCGCACATTGGCATGGCTGGTGGGGGCGTAGGGGTTGCGTGGGTGAATCACCAGGCTGACCCCCATGGCCTCGAAAGAGCGCCCCGCCAGTTCCGGGCGCGCCGCGGTGGCGGATGGCGGCAAGGTGTCGCCGTGCACATGGGAGAAATTCCCCCCGCCCTTTTCGATTCCCCCGCCGTTTTCCAGCACCCGGGTGCGGCCGCCACCACCACCGGGGCGCTCCCACGCGTCTTCCATAAATTCCGCACCATCAACTTTGGACAGCTCCCCGCAGATGCGGTCCTGCAGATCCAGCAGATAGTCTTTCACGGCCTGGATATTTACTTCGGTCATGGGCAGCTCTTGTGATCGGGTGGGAAATTTTGCCGCGGCAGTCCCGCGGAAAGGTGCGCGTCAGCCGGCGCGGACGATGCGTCCGCTTACCAGCTCACGAATTTCGCTGGGGGCCCTGCGGCCGCCGGTATTGCCGCCGCCGACAAAATCCAGGGTGTCGCCAAAGTAGCGCAGCACCTGGAACTTGTGTCGCGCGGGCTGGCAGCCCCCGGGGTTGGCGGAGGTGGATACGATAGCACCACCGAAGGCGCGCGTTAATGCCGCGGTGAACGGGTGGTCGGTATGTCGCAAAGCCACGCTGTGGTGGATGCCGGATACCCAGGGGGGAACCTGGTCAAAATGCGGCACCAGCCAGGTCACCGGTCCGGGCCAGGTTTCGTCGATGCGCGCGCGCTGGTCACCGGTGAGATTGTGCAGCAGCGGGTCGAAATGGTGCTGGTCGCCGGATACCAGGATCAGGCCCTTTTCCATCGGCCGGCGCTTCAGCCGCAGCAGCCGGGCGACCGCGTCGGGATTGTTGGGATCGCAGGCGAGCCCCCACACGGACTCGGTGGGGTGGGCGATTACCCCGCCACTGGCCAGTGCGCGCACGGCGCTGGCAATCGACATACCCCAGCGGTGCGGGGTCGGGAAGTTTTGTTCTGGCAAGGGTCAGGACTCTTTCTGGGTCTTGATCGGTCAGTTCGGGATGCGCGGAATCTAGCGAATAGTAGCAGTCCAGACAAGTTCGGATGCGCTGCTGTCGCCGCAGGCAACAGTGGCCACTTTCACCCGAATTGTGGGATACTGCACAATAATTAATCAGAACCAGAACTCTCTCGATGCCACCTTCGTCGCGTTTCAAGAATCAGGGCCTCGGCGGGCCGCTGCTGCTGTTTGCACTGCTCGCAATCTGCTGGCTGGCTGGCCGCTGGCTGACACCGCTGCTGGAATTCGACCGCACCGCTATCGCCAGTCGCGAATGGTGGCGCCTGCTCAGCGGCCACCTGCCCCACACCAACCTGCAGCACCTGCTGTTGAACTGCGCCGGCCTGTTGCTGCTGTGGATTTTGCACGGCCTGCACTACCGCCCCTGGCAGTTCCTCGCCGCTACCGCCGCGGTGGCCCTGGGTACCGGGGCGGGCCTGTGGTTTTTCTCTCCACAGACGGAGGTCTACCTGGGGCTCTCCGGTGTGCTGCACGGATTGATCATATGGGGAGGATTCCTGGATATCCGCGCGCTGTGGCGGACCGGTTACCTGCTGGTGGCCGGAACCTGGATCAAGGTGGGATTTGAGCAGTTTTACGGCGCCAGCGAAGCCACCGCGCAACTGATCGACGCTGCGGTTGCAGTGGATGGGCACCTGTGGGGGGCGGTGGCGGGCACCGTCCTCGGGCTCGGCGTCATTGCCCTGCCGTGGCCGCGGAAGCAACACCGCAGAACCTCGGCGACGGCCTCCTAGGCCGCCACCGTCACGGGATTTCTCCGCGCTCAGCCCCGATAGGAAACCCGGTAGATCACGCCGGCGTAATCGTCGGATACCAGCACCGCGCCGTCGGGCATCACCAGTAGGTCCACCGGGCGCCCCCAGCTCTCCTGCCCCTGTAGCCAGCCGTCGATAAACGGTTCATAGGACGTGGCTTCCCCTTTTTCATTCAGGGTCACCTGCATAACCCGATAGCCGATTTTCTCACTGCGATTCCAGGAACCGTGCTCGGCAATCAACAGCCGGTTTTGGTACTCCGTGGGAAACTGGCTGCCGGTATAGAACTTCACACCCAGCGGCGCGACGTGCGGGCCCAGTTTCTGTACCGGTGGCACATAAGCGCTGCAGCTTTTGCCCTCGCCAAATTCCGGATCGAGGATGTCGCCGCCGTGGCAATAAGGAAAGCCGAAATGCATCCCGGCTTTGGCGGCGCGGTTCAGCTCACAGGGCGGGATATCGTCACCCAGCAGGTCGCGGCCATTGTCGGTAAACCACAACTCCCGCGTTTGCGGGTGCCAGGCAAAGCCGACGGTATTGCGCACGCCTTCTGCCCAGGTTTCGGTTGCAACGACCCGGTCACCCTCGATTTTCAGGCGCTGGATATTGGCGTAGCCGGCTTCATCGCAGATATTGCACGGCGCACCTATCGGGACATACAGCCAGCCGTCGGGGCCGAAGGCAATGTACTTCCAGCCGTGGTGCTTGTCCGGAAACTGTTCGCTAATGGTCACCGGTGCGGGCGGATTGTCGAGACGGGATTCGATATCGTCGAGCCGCAGGATACTGGTCACCGCGCTCACGTAGAGATCACCCTCCCTGAACGCGACCCCGGTGGGCTGTTTGAGGCCATCGGCAATGACGCGCACGCGGTCCGCCTTGTGATCGCCGTCGTCATCGCTGATGGCGTACACCTTGCCCGCGTGGCGGGAACCGACAAACAGTGTTCCCCGATCGCCCAGGGCCATATGCCGGGCGTTGGGCACGTCGCGAGCGTAGACCTCGACCTTGAAACCCTCTGGCAGGTTGAGCTTGTCGAGAAAAACTTCGCCTTTTTCCGCTGCCGGGGTAGCGGCGGATAGCGCCAGCAAGGTGGCGCCGGCAACCAGCGGGCGCAGGATCGCAGGTACGGGCAGGACCATGGTGTGACTCCGCGGAAATTCCAGGAATCACGGTAGCGACTTTTGTTTCAGTCGGCCAGCGCGATCAGGGTTTGCGCGCCGCTGCCGGTCAGCTGGTAACCGCCGGGCAGCTGCTCTACCAGCCCTTCCAGTTCCAGTTGCAGCAGGCTCGCCATCAACTCGCCGGTCTCGCCACCGGTATCCCGTGCCAGCTGCTCGATGCTGCGCGGGTCGCCACCCAGGGCGCGCACGATGGTCTGCTGTTCCGGCGGCAAGGAAGGCGACAGCAAATCCGCCGGCTCCGCAAACAGGCCCGCCTGCTGCCCGCAGCCTGCGAGCATTCCCCCCAGCTGTTCGACGATATCGCCACTGGTTTCCACCAGGGTGGCGCCCTCGCGGATCATGCGATGACAACCGCGCGCCATGGGGTTGTGGATGGAACCGGGGATCGCGAACACCTCGCGATTCTGCTCAAGCGCCAGTCGCGCGGTAATCAGGGAACCGGAACGCACCGCTGCCTCCACCAGCAGCACGCCCAGGCTGAGGCCGGAAATAATGCGGTTGCGGCGGGGAAAGTTGCCCGCCTCCGGCGCGGTGCCCAGGGGCATTTCACTGATGATGGCGCCGCCGCCAGCAAGTATCTGCTCCGCCAGTACAACATTGCGCAGAGGATAGTAGCGGTCGACGCCGGTGCCGAGCACTGCCACGGTTTTTCCCTCGGCGCGCAACGCGCCCCGGTGTGCGGCGGCATCGACCCCCAGGGCCAGGCCGGAGGTGATCGCAAACCCCGCGGCGGCAAGGTCACAGGAGAAGGCCTCGGCATTGTCGAGTCCCGCGCGGCTGGCGCGGCGCGCGCCGACCACCGCCACCTGCGGCAGCGCCAGGTTTCCGGGGTCACCGGCGACGTAGAGCACCGGCGGCGGGCGGTGGATTTCCCGCAGCAGCGCGGGATAGTTTTGGTCTTCGTAGTGCAGCAGGTAGATACACTGCTCGGCACAGCGCTCGCGCTCGGCCAGCGCCCACTGCCCAAGCTCGCCGTTTGTGCCACAGCGCTGGTATTCCGCCAGCTGCGCGCGGGCGCGATCGGGAAGTTTGCGGGTGAGGTTTTCGGGAGGTTGCTGCAGCGCGGCCTCGGCGGAGCCGAATCGCTCGATCAGCTGCCAGTAGCTCGCGGGGCCGAGGCCTTCAAGCCTCAAAAGAGTCAGAGAAGCGGTCAGCGCATCCATGCGATTTACCGATTGATTCTATTTTTTTTGAAATACAGCAGATTAAAAAGACGTTCCGTTAGAGGGGCTGATCATTTTGCCAGGGAGCCTCTGTAAAACGTAGCGAGCGGGTGGCTGGCGGTGTCCGCAGGACGCCGCCAGCCGCACGTGCATTAGTTTTTCAGCCGCTCCTAGGGGTTGCGCACCAGATCCATTACTGCCAGCGGCTTGTCCGCTTCCAGTACCAGCGCCAGGCTCATTTTCTCGAAGCTGCGGAACACCATCATCACCCCGGCGCGCTCGTCCGGCAGCTTGACGCTCTCGCGGGCGATGCGGTCGCGCACGGTAGCGCCGCGCTTGTAGATGGCGAGCACGTGGCCGGGCTGCAGACCTTCACGCAGGCCGCGGTTAATGGCCACCACGTCGTATTTGGCAACCTGGGTGACACCCTCTTCCACGCCGAGAATTACACCCTCCACCGGTACCGCGGGTGCGCCGGGCTGGAACAGTGCGGCAATGGCGCGTTCTTCCACCGGCAGCAGGCGGTCTTCCAGGCGGATATCGCGGGAGGTGCGGGTCACATCCAGGGTGGCGACGGCGTATTCGCGGTTGGCGTTATCCGCATCCAGCTGGCGCAGGTCCACGGAACCCACATCCAGGGCCTGCTGGCCCAGGTGCTCACCGGTGAAGGGATCGGCGTACACCGGACCCGGGCGGTAGATGCCGTAGGACGGCAGCGGCTCGCGGAAGTCGCCGCGGGCGTAGATTTTCTCGCCGGCACCCATCAGGATGCGCTGGTCCTGGCCGGAGATCACGTAGGGCACGCCTTCGAAGGCATTCGGGCCGACGATGCGGGTGCGGGACAAGAAGGCGTTGATCGCATCCAGCGGAATCGCCGGGATTGCGGAACCGATGGGCTCGCGGCGCACCGAGGGGCCGAGGCGATTGTCGCTGGCCGGGGACAACCGGTAGGCACTGGGTGCGCGCTCCAGTTCGAGGCGCGGCTGGCCGTCGATGTAGACCAGGTTGAGGCGGTCGCCGGGGTAGATCAGGTGGGGGTTTTCAACCTGGGGGTTTACCTGCCAGATTTCCGGCCAGTACCAGGGCTGGGAGAGGAATTGCCCGGAGATGTCCCACAGGGTGTCGCCTTTCTGTACCACGTAGGTATCCGGATGGTCGGGATTGAGACGCACATCTTGCGCCTGAATGCCGAAGGTCGCCAATAGGGTTGCGGCGGCGGCCAGGATTATTTTTTTCATGGAAGCATTCCTATGCTTTATATCGCCAGCGCTATCGCTGGGCCTTTATATCGCTATAATCTCACAGCGCTGCACCGGGCTCGGTTGATGCCGCCGGTACATGGGGCATAACTGGCGCCGGCTGGCACATTTGCCATTGTGCGGAATTCGCCCCCCAAGCAGCAAATTTCAAGCGCGATCATTATGTTATCAGCGCAAGTTCCACTAAGACTAGAAGTTTGTCACAGGTGTTATGGCCAAACTGGAAATCCTAGAGTTCCCCGATCCCCGTCTGCGCAAGGTGGCTGAGGCCGTTGCGGAGGTGTCTGATGAGCACCGCACGCTGATCGAGGATATGTTCGAGACCATGTATGAGGCGCCGGGTGTTGGCCTGGCGGCGACCCAGGTGAATGTGCACGAACGCATTGTGGTGATCGATGTGTCGGAGGATCAGAGTGAGCCGCTGGTGATGATCAATCCGGAGGTCGAGGTGCTCGATCCGGAGATCCACAAGTACGATGAGGGCTGCCTGTCGGTACCCGGGTTCTACGAGAGTGTGGAGCGCCCGCGCAAAATTCGCCTGAAGGCGCTGGATCGCAATGGCGAAGCCTATGCGCTGGAGGCCGAGGGCCTGCTGGCGGTCTGCATCCAGCACGAGATCGACCATCTCGACGGCAAGCTGTTCGTGGATTACATCTCGCCACTGAAGCGCAACCGTATTCGCTCCAAGCTGGAAAAGGCGCATCGCCAGAAGGCCTGACGTTGTTCTGAAGCAGGCGCGGTGGCGCCGGGATACCGGGTGTGGGTTTTCAGGACCGCTGTAAACCCATCCCTGGGCGCTTCGGCGCAAACATCCTGTTTGCGACGATCCTGAAAACCCACACCCGGCACCCCGACTTAAAGTCACACTCCCGCACTCTATAGCTGCACCCCTTACCCAAATTGATCCGTACTTCCGTTATGAGCCTGAACATCATTTTTGCCGGCACCCCCGACTTCGCCGCCGTACACCTGCAAGCCCTGCTCGACAGCGAACACAAGGTGGTCGCCGTCTACAGCCAGCCGGACCGCCCCGCCGGGCGCGGCAAGAAACTGCTGGCGAGTCCGGTGAAACAGCTGGCGCTGGAACACGATATTCCGGTGTACCAGCCGCTATCGCTGCGGGATGAGGCCGCGCAGCAGGAGCTGGCGGCGCTGAACGCGGATGTGATGGTGGTGGTGGCCTACGGCCTGATCCTGCCGCAGGCGGTGCTGGATACCCCGCGCCTCGGCTGTGTGAATGTACACGCCTCGTTATTACCTCGCTGGCGCGGAGCGGCGCCGATCCAGCGCGCGGTGGAGGCCGGCGATGCCGAGAGCGGCGTGGCGATCATGCAGATGGAGGCGGGGCTGGATACCGGGCCGGTGCTGGTGGAAGTGCGCACGCCCATTGGCCAGCGCGAGACCGGCGGCAGCCTGCACGACAAGCTGGCGCAGCTGGGCGGGCCGGCGCTGCTGAAGGCTCTGGGTCAGCTGGAAACCGGCACCGCCGAGCCAAAAATACAGGATCACGAGCACGCCAATTACGCCGCCAAGATCAGTAAAGAGGAAGCCCGGATCGACTGGCAGCGCCCGGCGGCGGAGCTGGAAAGATTGGTGCGGGCGTTCAATCCGTTCCCGGTATGCTGGACCGGGTACGCCGACAGCAAGGGCAAACCCCAGCGCCTGCGGGTGTATGCGGCCAAACATGAGCAGGGCTGTCACACCGATATGCCCGGCACCATTCTCGGTGCCGACGACGAGGGTATTCTGGTGGCCTGCGGCCGCGAGGCGCTGCGCCTGACGCAACTACAATTGCCGGGCAAGAAAGCCCTGCCGGTGGCGGAAATCCTCAAGGGCTACCGCGACCTGTTCGCCCCGGGCACCCAGTTAGGCCAGACCGATGAATGATCCGAGAGCGCTGGCGGCGCGCGTTATCGCCCGCCTGCAGGACGACCGCGGCTCGCTGCAGCGACTGCTGCCGTGGGCGGAAAAACAGGTGGATGAGAAAGATCGCGCGCTGCTGCGCGAGCTGTGTTACGGCACCGCGCGCTTTGCGCCGCGACTGGAACTGATCCTCGGTAAACTGTCGCGAAAGCCGGTCAAAGACGGAGAACTGGCGGCACTGATGCTGGTGGGCCTGTACCAGCTGGAGTACACCCGCGTCCCCGATCACGCCGCCATTGCCGCCACCGTCGAGGCCGCCCGCGCCCTCAAGCTGGGCCACGCCACCGGCGTGGTGAACGGCGTGTTACGCAACAGCCTGCGCAATAAGGAAGCACTTACTCGCAAGCTCTCCGGCAACCCCCAGTTCAGCTCCGCCCATCCCGCCTGGCTGCAGCAAGCCATTAAAGCCGCCTGGGGCGAAGACGCCAGAACCATCTTCACCGCCAACAACAGCAACCCGCCGATGACCCTGCGGGTGAATGTGAGCAAGAGCAGCCGCAGCGACTACCTGCAGCAGCTCAGCGACGCCGGCATCGCCGCCACTCCCTGCGAATTTGCCGCATCCGGCATCACCCTCGAACAGCCGCTCGCGGTAAGCAAACTGCCCGGCTTCGACCGGGGGCTGGTCAGCGTGCAGGACGAATCCGCGCAATTGGCCGCACAGCTGCTGGCGCCGCAAGCCGGCGAAAAAGTCCTCGACGCCTGCGCCGCCCCCGGCGGCAAAACCTGTCACCTGCTCGAGCTGCAACCGGACCTGAACCTGACCGCACTGGATGTAGAAGAGGAGCGCCTCGACCGCGTGATCGAAAACCTCGAGCGCATCGGCGCCGGCGCCGAAATCATCTGCGCCGACGCCGCCGAGCCGGAACACTGGTGGGATGGCGAACAGTACGACCGCATCCTCCTCGACGCCCCCTGCTCCGCCACCGGCGTCATCCGCCGCAACCCGGACATCAAACTGCTGCGCCGCGCCGAGGACATCCCCGAACTCGCTGCCCTGCAAGGCAAAATCCTGCGCGCAATGTGGCGCCTGCTTAAACCCGGTGGCACCCTGCTCTACGCAACCTGTTCCATACTCCCGGAGGAAAACAGCGCTCAGGTGGCGCGTTTCGTTGCGGAGACAGGGGATGCGAGGGACAATACCCCGCAGTTACTGAATGAAAAGCCCTGGGGACAGCCGCAGGAAGCGGGTATGCAATTGCTGCCAGGTATCCATGGGGGCGATGGCTTCTATTACGCGAAGCTGGAAAAACTGGTCCCAGAAAGTTAACCCTGGAACTGGTAAACACCGTCACTTACGAAGTGGCAATGTAAAAATTGAAGTCCGGGTGCCGGGTGGAGGTTTTCAGGAGCGTCGGCAACAGGGATGTTGCCGACGCAGCGTACAGGGACGTATTCACAGCGGTCCTGAAAACCTCCACCCGGCAGTCGGGCGCCACCGCAACAGCAACAGAGCTCCAGCGGGTATGGCACAAAGGCCAATCAATAACAGGCCAGCAATACAGATATGAAAATCATTATTCTCGGCGCCGGCCAGGTCGGTGGATCACTGGCGGAAAGCCTGGCTTCGGAACGCAACGACATTGTTCTGGTAGACAGCGACGAGAAAACCCTGCGGGAACTGCGCGACCGCATCGATATCGGCGTGGTCCACGGCCACGCATCCCACCCGGACATCCTCAAGGACGCCGGCATCGAAGACGCCGACATCCTGGTAGCCGTCACCAACAACGACGAAACCAACATGGCCGCGTGCCAGATCGCCCACTCCCTGTTCCGGGTCACCACCAAAATCGCCCGCGTGCGCGCCGCCGCCTACCTGCAGTACCCAGAACTGTTTTCCACCGAATCCATTCCCATCGACGTACTCATCAGCCCCGAGCAGATCGTCTCCGAATATGTCTCGCGCCTGATCGAACACCCGGGCGCACTGCAGGTACTCGACTTCGCCGATGGCCGCGTGCAGCTGGTAGCGGTGCGCGCCATTCAGGGCGGACCGCTGGTCGGCCACCAGCTGCGCTACCTGCGCGAGCACATGCCCAAGGTCGACACCCGCGTCGCCGCCATCTACCGCCGCAACAGCCCCATCATTCCCCAGGGCTCCACCGTCATCGAAGCCGGCGACGAAGTCTTCTTCATCGCCGCCAAACAGGACATTCGCGCAGTAATGAGCGAGCTGCGGCGGCTGGAGCACGGCTACAAACGCATCACCATTGCCGGCGGTGGCAATATCGGCCTGCGCCTCGCGCACAAGCTGGAAAACCGCTACTCGGTAAAAATCATCGAGCAGGACCACGACCGCTGTATCTTCCTGTCCGAGGAACTCACTAACTGCATCGTGCTCCACGGCAGCGCCTCCGACCAGGATCTGCTGCTGGAAGAAAACATCGAAGATACCGACGTATTCCTCGCCCTCACCAACGACGACGAGGCCAATATCATGTCCTCGCTGCTGGCCAAACGGCTGGGGGCGCGCAAGGTGATGACCCTGATCAACAACCCCGCCTACGTTGACCTGGTGCAGGGCGGCGAGATCGACATCGCCATATCGCCACAACAGAACACCATCGGCAGCCTGCTCACCCACGTGCGCAGGGGCGATATGGTCAATGTGCACTCCCTGCGCCGCGGCGCCGCCGAGGCCATCGAAGTGATCGCTCACGGCGACAGCCGCACCTCCAAGGTGGTGGGTAGAAAGATCGAGGATATCGACCTGCCGGAGGGCGCCGCCATCGGCGCCATCGTTCGCGAAAGGGATGGCGAGAGCCAGGTGCTGATCGCCCACGACAACATCATCGTCGAGTCCGACGATCACGTCATCGTATTCCTGGTGGACCGCCGCCACACCCGCCACGTGGAACAGCTGTTCCAGGTCGGCTTCAGTTTCTTCTGACGGGCGGATTTAAACCATGCGACTGGCAGTCATAGCGCGGGTATTCGGCATTCTGCTCACAGTGTTCAGCCTGACACTGCTGCCGCCCATCGGCGTGTCGCTGTGGTACGGCGACGGTACCCACACCGCATTCGGTATCGCCTTTGCCATTACCCTGATCACCGGCCTGTTTATGTGGCTGCCGGTACACGATCTCAAACAGGACCTGCGTAC
>NZ_CAJXKH010000079.1 GCF_913055755.1 uncultured Microbulbifer sp. | reverse complement strand
GGCCTGCCCAACAAAGAAGACGTAAAAGAAGGCCTCATGGCCTACAAAATCGCCGCCCACGCCGCCGACCTCGCCAAGGGACACCCGCGTGCACAGATGAGAGATGACGCCCTCTCCAAAGCCCGCTTCGAATTCCGCTGGGAAGACCAGTTCAACCTCGGCCTCGATCCCGAGCGCGCGCGCATCTACCACGACGAAACCTTGCCGAAGGAATCCGGCAAGGTCGCGCACTTCTGTTCCATGTGTGGACCCAAGTTCTGCTCTATGAAGATCACTCAGGACGTACGCGAATATGCGGCGAAGCAGGAAGCGGAGCAGGGAATGGAAGAAATGGCGATCAAGTTCAAAGATATGGGCGCCGAGCTCTACCATAAGGGCTAAGAACATAGCTAATTGAAACTGCATTCTCTGATGAGAAGGCAGCGCTGCGGGTAAGCCTTTGCCAGACCTTCAAAAACAGGATGTTTTTGCAGAGCCCCCATGGATGGGTTCACGGCGTGTCTGGGAAAGGCTTACCCGCAGTGCTGCCGCCCAGAACTCACCGAAAACATACCCCGGAAAAAAGAAGTGGCAGAAAGCAAGTTAAATATTGTAGTCGCCGGTGCCGGATTGATAGGCCGGTTACTGGCCTGGCGTTTATCCAAAAAAGGCCACCAGATCACTCTGTTCGAATCCGGTAGTCTGAAACATCCTGCGGGCGCCTGCCAAACCGCCGCCGGCATGATTTCCCCGTTATCGGAACTGTTCCACTGCCCGCTGCCCATCTACCAGCTGGGCATGCAAAGCCTGCAATACTGGCCTCAATGGGCCCAGCAACTGGAGCTGGCCACCGGTGTCAGCGTCGACTACCGCCAGGCCGGCAGTATCCTGATTGCGCATCCACAAGACCGCAGCGAACTCCTGCAATTCCAACAGGAACTCAACGCCAAGCTCGGCCCAGAAAAATCGGGCCAACTGCAATGGCTCGACCGTAATGCCCTGCAAAACCTCGAACCCGAACTCAGCGGATTCGAGCGCGGGCTCTACCTCGCATCTGAAGCCGACATCGACAACCGCAAACTTCTGCCAGCACTGTTACATGCCCTAGAAGTAAATAACGTGCAACTCCGCGAGCAAACCCCCGTCGAATGCCGCCCAGGGGAAATCCTCACCGGCAACCGCACCGAAAAATTCGACCTGGTCCTCGACACCCGCGGCCTCGGCGCCCGCTCCCAGATCGCGGGCTTGCGCGGCGTTCGCGGCGAAGTCATGGTAGTGGAAACCGCGGAAGTGACACTCAATCGCCCCGTGCGCCTGCTGCATCCAAGGTACCAGCTCTACGCCGTACCGCGCGCCAACAACCAGACCGTCATTGGGGCGACGGAAATTGAGAGCGACGACATGAGCCCCATCTCCCTGCGCTCCACCATGGAACTATCGAGCGCCCTGTACTCGATACATCCCGCTTTTGCCGAAGCGCGCATTATTAAAACCCGGGTCAACTGCCGACCCGCCACCATGGACAATATGCCCGTGGTCGAATCCCGGCCCGGCCTCATCCGGATTAACGGACTTTTCCGTCACGGCTATTTACTGGCCCCGGCGCTGGCCGCACAGGCAGAACGCGAAATCGACACATTAACCCAAACGACAGAACAGGTGACCTGATGCAACTCTTGGTCAATGGCGAAACCATCACCGTAAACCCGGGCGACACGGTTTCCGCACTGATTCAGCAACTGGGCTATCGCGGCGAAACCTTTGCCGTCGCCCTGAACGGAGACTTTGTTCCTCGTGCCCACTATGCGCAGGTATCCCTGAGCGCCGGCGACAATGTCGATATCGTTGCGCCGGTTGTAGGAGGCTGACAGGAGAGAGGACATGGCTGACAAACTGACACTCTACGGCAAGGAATTCGACAGCCGCCTGCTGGTCGGCACCGCACTGTATCCGTCACCGGCGATCATGCGCGAAGCCGTCGCCGCCTCCGGAGCGCAAATCATTACCCTGTCCCTGCGCCGCCAGAGCCCCGCACAGCAGCAGGGCAAAATACTCTGGGACTATATTCAGGAATCCGGCTGCCAGCTGCTGCCCAACACCGCCGGCTGCAAAACCCCAAAAGAGGTGATCGCGCTCGCCGAAATGAGCCGGGAAATATTTGGTACCGACTGGCTCAAGCTGGAAGTGATCGGCGACGACTACAACCTGCAGCCCGATCCCTTCGGCCTGGTCGAAGCGGCCCGCGAACTGCTCAAGCGCGGTTTCAGGGTTCTGCCTTACTGCACCGATGATCTGGTGGTGTGCCGGAAATTACTCGACGTGGGCTGCGAAGTGCTGATGCCCTGGGGCTCCCCCATCGGCACCGGGCGCGGACTGATGAACAAATACAACCTGCGGACCCTGCGCGAGCGCTTGCCCGACACGCCGCTGATTATCGACGCCGGCATCGGCGCACCTTCCCAGGCCTGTGAGGCCATGGAAATGGGTTTCGACGGGGTGCTGCTGAACACCGCCATCGCCCGGGCGCAGAACCCGGTGTTGATGGCCGAGGCGTTCAGGCTGGCGATAGAGTCCGGCCGCGCCGCGCGCAACGCAGGCCTGATGTTGCAGCGCCAGACAGCCAGCCCGAGTACACCCACGCTGGACATGCCGTTCTGGCAGCAGACGATCAATTCCGGGGAAGAATCATGAGTATTGCCCAGCAACCGCGCCCGATTGTCTGGACCATTGCCGGCAGTGACTCCGGCGGTGGTGCCGGCATACAGGCGGACCTGCTTACCATGCACGATCTCGGCGTCCACGGCTGCAGCGCCATTACCGCCAACACCGCGCAGAATACCCTCGGGGTGGCCGCAATCAATGCGGTCACCGAGGAGGTGTTGCAAGCGCAGCTGGACGTTTTGATCGCGGACCTTAGGCCCGCGGCGATCAAGATCGGTTTACTGGCCAATGTCGCGCAGGTAACACTGGTAGCGCGATTCCTGCAGGCGCTGAAACAGCAGGGCGCAGCAGTACCGGTGGTCTACGATCCGGTGGCCGTCGCCACCAGCGGCGCGCGCCTGACCGAAGGCAACACCGGCGGGGCAGTAGTGAAGGCGCTGCTCCCCCTGTGCGACCTGGTAACCCCCAATCGCGAGGAGCTGGCGTGGCTGGCGGATGCCAATGTCGGGCATGGTGATGTCGGGCATGGCGATGCGGGGCATGGTGACGTGGCGGGGGCAGCAGCGATTCTCGCCGCCGCGCGCAAGCTGCGCGGTGATCACCGCTTCGCACTACTGGTTACCGGCGGCCACTTTGACCTCGAACCCGGTGCCACCGCCGACCTGCTGTGCCGCGGCAGCGGGGACGCTCTGGCAGAAGACTGGCTGATCGGGGAGAAAATTGAAACCCGCAACAGCCACGGTACCGGCTGTACCCTGTCCTCCGCCATTGCCGCGTTGCTGGCACAGGGGTATCCGCTGACAGACGCCTGTGTGGTGGCCAACGCCTATGTGCGACGGGGGTTGCGTATGGATAACAACAGCCACATCGGCGCCGGTGCGAGCCCTCTGGGCCACTGTGGCTGGCCGCAGCACCTGCGGGATTTTCCGCAGGTACTGGCCAAAGGCAGCGAGCGGGCGAAACGCTATGGTTGTTTTTCCCCGCAACAGGCCGCGCGCTTTGCCGTTGAATTTGCGCAAGTGGACAGCAACTACCTGGGGCTTTACCCGGTGGTGGATTCCGTCGAATGGATAGAGCGGCTCGCGCAGGCCGGAGTGCGCACACTGCAGCTGCGGATCAAGCAGCCCGGTGACGACCTGCGCGAGCAGGTCGCGCGCGCGGTGGCCATAGGCCGGGATTACAACCTGCGCCTGTTTATCAACGACCACTGGCAACTGGCCATCGAGTGCGGCGCTTACGGGGTACATCTGGGGCAGCAAGATCTGCAGACCGCGGACCTGAAGGCGATACAGGTCGCCGGTCTGAAACTCGGTATCAGTACCCACGGTTTTTTCGAGCTGCTGTATGCGCACCAGTTCCGGCCCAGCTATCTGGCCATTGGCGCCATTTACGCTACCAGCACCAAAGACATGCGCGGCCAGCTGCAGGGGACGGAAAAGCTGGCGCGGATGGCAGCGCTACTGCCGGAGTACCCGCTGGTGGCCATCGGCGGGATCAACCTCGAGCGGGCGCCGGCGGTAGTGGCGAGCGGGGTGGGCAGTATTGCCGTAGTCAGTGCGATTACCGAATCACCGGATTACCGCCAGGCTGTGGCACAATTGGCGGCAATAATAGAGTCGCGTTAACCGGAGTACTGCGATGTTGAGCCGCAAACAGCTACAGCGCTACAGCCGCCAGATCATGTTGCCCGAAATTGGGGAGGCCGGACAGGATAAACTGGGCCGGGCCAAGATCCTGATCCTAGGACTCGGTGGCCTCGGCAGTCCGGCCGCGCTGTACCTGGCGGCAGCGGGGATCGGTGAGTTGCATCTGGTGGACGGTGATACGGTGGAAATTTCCAACCTGCAGCGCCAGGTTCTCTACAAAACCAACCATCGGGACAAAAACAAGGCACAGGTGGCAGCGCAGCAACTGACTGCTGCCAATCCGGAAATCCGTGTCCACCCACACGGGCAAATGGCGGATGAAGCCTGGCTGGGATCACTGCTCGCAGGACAGCATTTTGACGTGGTTCTGGACTGTACCGATAACCTCAATATTCGCCACGTCATCAACCGTGTCTGCCAGCGGGAAAAAACACCGGTGGTGATGGCTTCGGTGCGCAGTTTTTCCGGACAGCTGGTGAGCTTCGATTTTCGCCACGCAGCGAACCCCTGTTATGCCTGCCTGTTTCCGCCCGCCGCAGAGCAGAGTGACCTGCCGGAGGCAGAGAATTGCGCGACCATCGGGGTGATAGGGCCTGCACTGGGGATAATGGGCAGTGCGCAGGCACTGGAGGCGCTCAAGTTCCTGCTGGACCTGCCCGTTTCCAGCCTCAACCGGTTGCAGCTGTTCGAGGCCGCCAGCCTGGAGTGGCGCGCGCTCAAGCTGCCGGCAAACAAGGCTTGCCCCGTGTGCGGATAATCTTTAAAAAGATACGCATTCCATCAAACAATAATATCCAGGGAGTGCCCGACCCGTGTCTTTTCCAGTGTCCAAAGTATTATTGATTGCCACCCTTAGCATGTTTGTGCTGGCCTGTTCCGAAACTGATTCCGGAAAAAATGACAGTGCGCAACAGCCCCCGGAAACGGCACATGAAGCCGCAGTAAAAGAAGTGGAGACGCAGCCGGTAACCGAACTCGACCCGGTACACCTCCCCGAGAACTTGCTCGATACCTATCGTCAGACCTGCGGTACCTGTCACGAGCGGGGGGTGATCAATGCGCCAAAAACCGGGGATGCCACGGCCTGGTCGCCGAGAATGGCCCAGGGCATGGATGCCCTGGTCGCCCATGCGCGGGACGGATTCAAGGCGATGCCTCCCGCCGGGTTGTGCTACAGCTGTAGCGATGAGGATTACGAACATTTGATACGCTTTATGGCGACCCCCCAAGCTGAAGCCGAGACTGCACGCTAACCGGGCACCGTATTGTCTGTCGCTATTGGCCTCATTTTTTCAATCAATTTTGAACGCGCAAAATCGAGCCTATTATCTCTCCCGAGCGCCGTTGCGCCTGGTGGTTCGTTTTGTGACAGATTTTTCACAAAGTGCACCCCGGGGGTTGATTCAGAACAAGTCGACACCACTTGTTGTTGATAAGCTGTTTCGAGTGAAAAAGATTGGCAGTTATTGTGTTGCGCTGAGCGTTCAGCCAGAGCGCGGCGACGGCTAAATGGAATTGAAAGCGACCAAGTGAGGTTGAGAATGAGCAATATTGATATCGGTATCGGTGCCAAAGATCGTGCAGAGATTGCCGAGGGCTTGAAACGCCTGCTGGCAGATTCCTATACCCTGTACCTGCAAACGCACTACTTCCACTGGAATGTCACCGGGCGCCTGTTCCGCGAACTGCACCTGATGTTTGAGGAGCAGTATACCGAGCTCGCCACTGCGGTAGATGATATTGCCGAGCGTATCCGCACCCTGGACGTTGTCGCACCCGGCACCTACAAGGAGTTCGCGGAACTCAGTTCCATCAAGGAGACGGATTCGGTGCCGGCAGCGGAAGAGATGGTGCGCATCCTCACCCAGGGCCACGAGCAGGTGGTGAAGACCTGCCGCGAAGTCCTGAAGATTGCCCAGGGCGGGGATGACGAATCCACCATCGCGCTGGTGTCAGATCGCATGAGCGTGCACGAGAAAACCGCCTGGATGTTGCGCGCCACCGCGCAGTAATTTCTCTGAGTAGTTTCTCTAATCTGAGTAGTTTTTCTAATTTGTCTCGTGGAATAAAAATGGCCCGCAAAAGTGCGGGCCATTTTTTTATTCGTGCAGCAGGTCGAGAAACGCCCGTGCCGGTGCCGACAGGGCGCCGCGGCTGCGCAACACCGCGCCCAGTTGCGGAGCCACCACGGGCGCCGTCAGCGGAATACTGCACAGCCCGTAATCGCGCATCTGCGGTGCACACAGGCTGGGCATGGCACTCACTCCCAGTCCGGCCTGGACCAGCTTGCCGATGGTGCTCAGCTGGTAGGCCTCACAGAACAGGCGCGCGGGCGTGCCGCATTCGGCAAAGGCCTGTTCCGTCCAGCGGCGCACCGCAGAGCCCCGGTTCATGGCGATAAACGGCATCCTGGCGAGATCCGCCCAGCGCAGGCTTTTGCGCCCGGACAATGGATGTTGCTCGGGCAACACCCCGTGAAAGCTCCCCCGTTCCAGGGGGGCGAATTCCAGCCCCGCCAGGTCATCGGGCCGGAAGGTGATGCCGATTTCCGCGCGCCCCTCGCGCACCGCCGCCAGTACCTGCTCCATCACAATGTCTTCCAGCGCCAGGTCCACCTGGGGGTGGCGGCGGTGAAATTCCGCCAGCAGCGGCGGCAGCCGGTTGAGGGCAAAGGCGGGTATCGCCGCCACCGTGAGATTTCCCCGCTCCAGGGCGAACTGCCGCTGGATATCCTCGATGGATTTGTCCCAGCTTTGCAGCAACTGTTCCGCGCGGGCGGCGAAGCGCTCCCCTTCGGGGGTCAGGCTCAGCTGCCGGCTCTCGCGGTTGAACAGCGCCCCGCCCACGGTGCTTTCCAGATTGCGGATGGCCACGGACAGGGCCGGCTGGGAGATATGCAGGCGCTCGCTGGCATCCGCCAGGCTGCGGGTGGTGGCGACGGCGACAAAGGCCCGCAATTGCTTGATGGTGGCGCTCAAGGGGGACTATCCAATAGTTAAATGAAAGTTAATAAATATTAATAAGTTTAAATTGGTTTAAAGTGTTAGACCAAGGCATGATTGTCCACTTCGCATTCTGGCGAATAATGGTCTAACCCAAATATAGAGCCGGGAAAGACCGTTTAAATCCAATAACGAATCCGCCAAGAGAGTTCTGCCGAGATGAGTAATCAAGCCCAGCCCCTGTGGCAACCCAGTGCCGAGGCCGTCGCCGCCACCCAGATGGACGAGTTCCGCCGCTACGTCAACGACCGCTACAGCCAGCAGCTGGCGGACTACGGTGACCTGTATCAGTGGTCGGTAGAGGCCCGCGAAGACTTCTGGAGTGCGCTGTGGAACTTCACCGGTGTGGTCGCCAGCGCGCGCGGTGATCAGGTCCTGGGGGCGGACGAAATGCCGGGGGCCGAGTGGTTCCCCGATGCAAAGCTGAATTTTGCCGAAAACCTGCTGCGTTACCGGGATGACCGCGTGGCGCTGATCCAACGGCTGGAGAGCGGCAGTCGCCGCCAGCTGACCTACGCCGAGCTCTACCAGCGTGTCACCGAGCTGGCATCGGCGCTGGCCGCTGCCGGTGTGGAGAAGGGCGACCGCGTGGCGGGCTTTATGCCCAATATCATCGACACCGCCGTGGCCATGCTGGCGACCACCAGCCTGGGGGCCATCTGGACCTCCTGTTCCCCGGATTTCGGCATCAACGGTGTGCTCGACCGCTTCGGCCAGGTTGAACCGAAAGTGCTGTTTGCCTGCGAAGGCTATTTCTACAACGGCAAAACCATCGACTCCCTGCCGCGGCTGGAGCAGATCGTGGCGCAGATCGAGTCCATCAAGACCATGGTGGTGGTGCCGGTTGCCCGCAGCGCGGAAGAGACCGCAGCCGCCATCAGCGCGCTGCCCAAGGCGGTTGCGCTGCAGGACTTCGTCGCCGCCGCGCCGGCGCGCGAGCTGAGCTTCGAGCAGACCGACTTCAACCACCCGCTCTATATCATGTATTCCTCCGGCACCACCGGGGTGCCCAAGTGCATCGTCCACGGCGTCGGCGGCACCCTGTTGCAGCACCTGAAAGAGCACCGCCTGCACACCGACATTCGCCGTGACGACACCCTGTTTTACTTCACCACCTGTGGCTGGATGATGTGGAACTGGCTGGTAAGTGGCCTCGCCTGTGGCGCTACCCTGGTGCTGTTCGACGGCTCCCCGTTCTATCCCGCGGCGCAGACCCTTTGGGATATGGCGGATGAGGAAAACATCAGTGTGTTCGGCACCAGCGCCAAGTACCTGGCGGCGCTGGAAAAGGCGGGCTGCAAACCCCGCGAGAGCCACAACCTGGACAAACTGCGCGCGGTGCTGTCCACCGGCTCGCCGCTGGCCCACGAAGGCTTCCGCTACGTGTACCGGGACATCAAGTCCGACGTGTGCCTGTCTTCCATTTCCGGCGGTACCGACATCGTTTCCTGTTTCGCCCTCGGCAACCCGGCACTGCCGGTGTACGCCGGTGAGCTGCAGTGCCGCGGCCTGGGAATGGCGGTGGAAGTGTGGAACGACGACGGCCAACCGGTGTTGCAGGACAAGGGCGAGCTGGTGTGCAGCAAGTCTTTCCCGTGTATGCCAATCGGTTTCTGGAACGATCCGGATGGCAGCAAGTATCACTCTGCCTACTTCGAGAACTGGCCGGGCGTCTGGGCCCACGGGGATTACGCGGAGATCACCGGCCATGGCGGTGTGATCATTTACGGTCGCTCCGATGCGGTGTTGAACCCGGGTGGTGTGCGTATCGGTACCGCGGAGATCTACCGTCAGGTGGAGAAGGTGGAAGAGGTGCTGGACAGCGTGTGTATCGGCCAGGAGTGGCGCGATGATGTACGGGTGGTGCTGTTTGTGGTGCTGCGGCAAGGACTGGAGCTGGACGACGACCTGACCCAGAAAATCCGCACCACCATCCGCGCCAACACCACCCCGCGCCACGTGCCGGCGAAGGTGATTCAGGTGGCGGATATCCCGCGGACCATCAGCGGCAAGATCGTGGAACTGGCGGTGCGCAACGTGGTGCATGGCAAGCCGGTGAAGAACCAGGAAGCGCTGGCCAACCCGGAAGCGCTCAAGCTGTTTGAGAACCTGGAGCAGCTGGCAGACTGATCGGGGTAGGGCCCGGTGCCCTGAATAGTACCGGTGGCGGTGGCGTCACCGGTACGGGTTTGCTGGACACGAGCTAGGCACCCCCTAAACCCATCCATGGGGGCTCTGCACCGCCATCCATGGCGGTGAAGGTCTCACAAGGCTGCACCCGGTCTCAGTACCTTCGCAGAAAGTTCGGTAGTCTTACCTGAAGACTACTTCTCTACCTAATTTGGCAGCTCGCCTCAAATCAATGTGCGGTCTTTTCCCGAACGCTTGCCCGGCGCTCCTCATCGACCATCTTCCGCAAGGCCAGACGCGTGAAGTAGGCCGCCATCAGGCACACAAATCCGATAACGCCCAGGCTCAGCAAGCCAGAAAAGCTGGTGAACAGATCAATCAGTGCATCCATGGTCGGCTCCTCAAGTTGATTGGCACTGATTGCAGTGTATGAGCCACTAGGGCAAAGCCCTTGATCTGAATCAAAAAGTAATGCTGTGGATCACAGAGCTATCCGCGAAGGCGTTGATGCCGGGTATGGCCTTGCGAGACCTTCGAAAACAGGGACGTTTTCGAAGAGCCCCCAGGGATGGGTCCACGGCGTGTCTCGCAAGGCCATACCCGGCAGCGGCGCCGCCACCGTGCTCTCTCAGTGTCGGATGGTTACGTCATCACAGCCCGTGGCGTTCCCTTAATCCTCCCTCTGTGGTATACCGCGCCCGACATTCTGCGCTACCCTGTTGGGAGCTAACTAAACCAATAAATTCATGGAAGATAAGTATGATCACTTACCTTTATTGGGCCGCCGTTATCGCACTGGTGGTGCTCTGTCTGTACGCCGGCAGCCGCCTCGGCAGTCTGGGGAAAGGCGCCATTGTGGGGGCCATCGTATTTCTGTCCGGCTGGCTGGCCTATTACTTCCACTTTGAACAGGTCTTTGTAAAACGCTTCGGTGGCGTCATGCGCATCAACGTGCCCGAAGGGCAGCGGCATCTAGGCTCCACCTGGAAAGACGACAACCTGTGGGTGGAAAACTACGACCCCAAAAGCAACGAATGTATATTCAGCGAATACTCCAAAGGCAACCTGCTGGAAGGTCGCGTCATCATCAAAAACTGTAACCCCCTGATCGAAAAGAAAGAAGCTTCCGGGGCCTTTCCCGCGCGCTGAGTAAACGCCTACTGATTCCGGGGCTGCGCGAACAAATTGCCGCAGCTCCGGCAACTTTCCCGCGCGCCTGGCGTCGCAGTTGTGAAACTTTGCAAACGGATTGTTGAATTGCGCCACCTCCGTGCCCATCCCGCGCTGCAAATAGTGCTGGCCATACTACTGTGCTGGCTGCCGGGGCTGTCCGTGCAGCCAGCGGCGGCGTTGCCGTTTTTTGACCGCCTGCCCAAGTTCAAGGTCCGGGTGTCCGAAGACCGGGAGTTGCAGGAGTGGCTCAAGGACCAGCTGAACGAACAGCGCAAATCCAGCAGCGTACTGAAAAGCTATGAAGACCCACTGGATGTCGCCCGCTATGAACGGGGCACACTGGAAAAACTGCTGCGCTCCCGCGGGTATTACGACGGTCGGGTGCGCCAGACCGTAACCGACGGGGAAATCCTCTACCGCGTGGTACCCGGTCCGGTGTATCGCATCAAATCCCTCACCATCGACATGCCGCCACACCTGCTCGCGGGGTTCCCCCGTGTCGGGCTGACTGTGAGCGATCCGCTAGTGGCAGAGAAGGTCACCGAAGGCGTCGGCGTGATCGAAAAATATCTCGGCGAAAATGCCTGCCTGCTGAATGTGGATGTGGATTACCAGGCCACGGTCATCCACAGTGAACATGCGGCGCGGCTTGAATACCTGGTGGCCGAAAGCCCCGAGGTGCATGTTGGCGAAGTGCGTATGGACGGGCTTGCCACCATCAACGAGGAGTTCCTGTACAAGCGCCTGCAGATTGAACCCGGAGACTGTTTCAGCCGCCGCAAGCTGGACGCAGCGCGGCTGCGCCTGTTGCGCACCAACCTGGTTGCCGGTGTCAACAGCGAGGTTTCCGAGCCCCGCGACGGCGTCGTCGATGTCACCTTTAACCTGATCGAGCGCAAACACCGCACCATCCGCCTGGGGGTGGGGTACACCTCGGACGAAGGCGCGGGGGTTTCTGCCGGCTGGGAGCACCGCAATATTTTAGGGCGCGGCGAAAAAATTGAAGTGGAAGCGCGGGTGAATGAGGTCAAGCAATCCCTCAAAAGCGAACTGCTGGTGCCGCGATTTTTCCGCGATGACCAGGAGTTTTCCGCCACCGCTGAGGCCTCCAACGAAGAGCGGGATTCCTACAATGCGGAGGCCCTGACCATCGGCGGCACCATTTCCCGCCGCCACACCAAGCACCGCACCTTCAGTGTTGGCAGCGAACTGAAATTCAGCCAGGTGCAGGAAGAAGGGGAGGAAAGCGAGAATTACCGGCTGTTGTCATTTCCCCTGGCGATAAAGATAGATACCACCGACAACCTGCTGGACGCCCGCAGTGGCGCTACCGTCACCATGGAAGTGAAGCCGTACCTGGACCTCAAGGGAACCGGTACTCGCTTCGTCAAAAACACCCTGGTGATGACCGGTTACCTCACCGGCGAAGAGATCAAATACGACCCGACCCTGGCGCTGCGTATCAAAGCCGGTGTGATCAGCGGTATCGACAACCTGGATATCCCCGCGGACGAGCGCTTCTATGCCGGTGGCGGCGGTTCCGTGCGTGGCTACCCCTATCAGTCCCTGGGGCCCCGGCGGCTGATACCGCCGGAAAACCCCGGTGATCCGCCGACCCTGTCGGACCCGATCGGCGGCCGCGGCCTGAGCGAGATTTCGCTGGAGGGCCGCTTCCGCTTTACCGAAACCTGGGGTGGCGTGTTGTTCCTGGATGGCGGCAATTCCTATGCCGATCCACAGCCCAGCTTCGACGACCTCTACTGGGGCGCCGGACTGGGTGTGCGCTACATGACCTCATTCGCACCGCTGCGTTTCGATATCGCCTTTCCCCTCGAGCGCCCCAAGGACCTCGACATCGGCAGTTACCAGGTCTACGTGAGCCTAGGGCAGGCGTTCTGATATGGGGGCGGAGCGAAGATCCTGGTTCAGGCTGCGGTGGCCGCGACTTACCGCCATTGCCCTGGCGGTGCTGATCCCACTGTTGCTGCTGGTATTTCTGGTGGGCTCGGAATCCGGCCGCGTTGCCCTGACCCGCGGTGGTATCGCCATCGCGGGGCACTTCCTTCCCGACCTGGAAATTGCTGCCGAAGGCTTGGCGAGTCGCGAATTCGGCCACTGGTATTTCTCCCACCTGAGCGTGCGCTATCGGGATAAGCCCATGGTCGAGGGGCGCGAGGTGAGCCTGAAGGTGGACCTGCACCGGTTGTTGCGCAACCAGGTACATGTGGCTGAGGTCACCGCCAGCTCGCTACTGTTCGACAATACGGTGCTGGGGGATTACCTGGCTGCCCACGTCAGTACGGAAGAGGTGGCGGAAGCCGCGGAAGAAACTTCCGGGCTCAATATCCCCGCCATCTGGGTGGAGCAGCTGGCCGTCGATAGCCTCACCGTGATCGACCGGCAACTGCCGGGCTTCCCGGTACTGGCGGTCAAGGGGCAGGGCAGTTACCGCTGGCCGGGAGCGGAATCGGGACTGGAACTGTCCGTCGACGAACATGGCGGCAGCGCATTGCAGGTTCGCCTCAGCGGGGTCATGCAGTCCCCAGATCGCTACCTGCTGGAGTTTAGCGCCAGCGAAAACGCCGGCGGTTTTGTTACCGGCAAGCTGCAACTGCCGCAGGGGCAGAACCTGGATGCCGATGGCAGGGTGGTGCTGGATATCCGCGATGAAAAACACCTGACCGCCACCGTGGAGCGCTTTTCGCTGCCGCTGGTTGATCACCGCTTTGGCCTTACCGGCGCCGCTGCAATCACCCTTGCACCCTGGGCGGTTACAACCGATGGCCTGATTTTGACCGCCGATGACAGCCGGCATCGCATTGCCGGCAGTATCGATGGCGAAGCCGTGGCGCTGGAAGTGAAACTGAACAAATTGCCGGTGGCGATTTCCCAGCCGTGGCAGGACTATTTGCAAGGCGGCTGGCTGAGTGCGGATGTGGATGTTCGCGGTCCGCTTGCGCTGCCCGAGGTCAACGGCACCCTGGAACTGAAAAGCAGCTACCAGAAGCAGCCGCTGCAAGTTACCGGCGAGGTGCAAACCAGGGAAAAGGTCATCCAGATCAAAACCGCGCGGGTAAAGCTGGCGGGGGCCCGCGTCGATGCCAGCGGCGAGGTGGATATCGCCGGCGAGACCATCGACCTCGAAGGGCTGGTGGAGCAGTTGCCACTGGAAAAGGTCCGGGAGATCCTCGCGGCCCTGGAGGAGACCCGCGATATCGCAATTCCACCGGAGGTGGATGCCAATATCGGCCGGCTGGCAGTGTCCGCCGAGGGAAGCTGGCGCAATCCAAAGCTGGACATCAAGCTCGACGGTTCCGTGGATTACCAGGAATTGAGTACCGAAGTGCACGGTGCCGCCAGTGGCGACCTCAAGCAATTTGCCGTCAACGACATTCTGGTGGAAGGCGAGGGCGTGCGCGTCAGCGGCAGTGGCACCGTGGGCATCGACGCCAAAACCCTGCAGTTCCAGCTGGATGTGGCGGCGCGCGACCTGCAGCCCGCAGAGCAACTGGGACTGCCCGTGGATCCCGGCACCCGGGTCAATCTGGACGCGGTGGTGGCCGTGACCGGGCCCTGGGACAACCCGCAGATGTCTGCGCAGATTTCCTCCCGAGGGACCTACCGCGACTACCGCTACCGGCTCGGCGGCGGCGTTGCCGGCAATGCGGAAAAGCTGACCCTAGACCGCCTGCGCCTCGACCTGCTTTCCGCGGGTAGCGGTGACCCTGCGTCTACCAGGGATCAATCTCTGGTGGCCGCCGACCCGTCCCCACCGGAGGAAGATTACCCCCTGCAGGCCCAGTCCGGGGCCGGTATCGGCGCCCTGGCCGAGGAAGCCGAACAGGCCGCCAGCCGCGGCAATGCCTGGCTCGAAGTCAACGGTGTTGTCGAGCTGAAGGCCCGGCGTGCCAATGGCAGTATCGCCGGGCGCAATATTCCGGTGACCCTGGCGGAGCTGGCCGGGGTGGCGCTGCCGCCTTCACTGGATGGTGAAATCAGTATTGATGGCCAGTTCTCCGGCCCGTTCACCGCACCGGAGGTGGGGGTCAATGTACTGGGACTGGGCAGCTTCCGCGGTGAACCCTGGCAGATACAGGGGGATATCCATTACGCCAGCGGCAGCGTGCAGCTGGCGGACGTGAACCTGCTGTGGGCGGCACGCAACCAGCTCACCGCCAATGGCAACCTCAGCGCGGATACCCTGGAGCTGGATCTGCGGGCCAAGGCGACACTGGCGGATTTCGAGGAGTGGATCGCCGCGGATATCAGTGACAGCGGCGAACTCACGCTGTGGGCGACCGCCAAGGGCTCCCCGAAAGCGCCGGTGCTGGCTGGCGAACTCAAGCTGACCGGCCGTGCGCCGGCAATGCGCGACGACGCCCTGGTGCAGGCGCCCCTGAACCTGGTGCTCGGGTGGCAGACTGCGGATGGCAAGTTGAATGCGAAACTGGATGCCAGTCACGGCGCCCGCCGGGCGGCAGAGGCGTCGCTCACCCTGGCCATTGCACCGATTCTCGAGCAGCTGTTTGCAGAGCGTGCGGAAGGGGTGGAGAGTCCGCCGCTGCCGCTGGATCTCGAGGCCCGCGGCGAGGCGGACCTGCAGGCCCTGAGCGCATTTTTTGACCCGGAAATCCACTCTATGCGCGGGGTGCTGGCATTCGATATGTTGGCAGATGGCAATACCCGCTCGCCCAACATGCGCGGCAGGATCAACCTGCGGGACGGCTACTATGAGCACCGCCCCACCAACACCCGCCTGCGCAACCTGGTTTTTGTGGCGGAACTGACCCCGGAGCAGTGGCGCATTGTCGAGGCCGGTGCCAGCGATCGCGACCGGGGGCGTATCGATCTCGACGGTGCCATGACCTTCCGCGCTCCGGACGCGCCCTCACTGGATTTTGTGCTGCGCGCCAGGGAAGCGCACCTGCTGAACATGCCCGGCGCCCGCGGTGCCTTTAGCGGGGAACTGACGCTAACCGGTTCCACCGATGACGCCCTGCTGGCCGGTACCCTGAATCTGCGGCCGCTGGCGGTGCAGGTGGAGCACTTTCTCGGCAGCAGTGTGCCGGAAATCGACGTGATCGAAGTGGAGGTGGATGACAGCCGCCAGCAACAGGGTCCATCGATACTGCAGAACATCGCCCTGGCCCTGCGGATTGTGCTGAAGGAACAGTCCTACGTGCGCGGCCTGGGGCTGGATTCGGAACTGAAGGGCCAGGTGGATATCGGCGGTACCGCAGCCAGTCCGCAGCCCTCCGGCTCACTGACCATCGTGCGCGGAAAATTCGACCTGCTGGGGAAAAAGTTTGAGCTGCAGGAGGGACAGGTGCAGTTCGAGAATATGGTTGCCGCCATCTACGTCAAGGGGGTGCATACCTATCCGGAAGGGGAAATTACCGCAGAAATTTCCGGTACCACCGACGACCTGAAAGTAGAATTCAGTTCGTCCCCCGCCGCGGCGCAGGATGAAATCTTTGCGCAGCTGCTGTTCGGGAAATCCCTGACGGATATCTCTCCACTGCAGGCGGTGCGCCTCGTCACCGTGGTGCGCACCTTGCAGAGTGGCGGCACCGGTTTTGACCCGGTGGCGAAAACCCGCGAGCTGATCGGGCTGGACACCCTGGATGTGGAAACGGAAGAGACCGACGAGGGCGACCAGTACTCCCTCAGCCTGGGGAAATACATCACCAGCCGCATCTACCTGGAACTGCAGCGCAGCACCGACCCGCTGAACCCGTGGCAGGCGGAAATGCAGATTGAATTGCGCAAGAATCTGCGGCTGGAAATCAAATCGTCCGACAGCAATGAAACCAGTGCCGGTAGTATCGAGCTGCAGTGGAAGAAGGATTACTGACGAACTATAAAAAGAAAACGTTATAAACAACCCCCGGGAAACACCTTATGGAATATTCAATTGTCGTATTGGCTGCGGGATATTCCCATCGCTTCGGTAGTGATAAGCGCCTTGCCAGTATTCACGGCCAGCCGATGCTCATGGCCACACTGCAGAACCTGCTTGCGGCAGTGGAGGGAGAAGAGGATGTCGGAGTTCAGGTGGTGCTGCGTGCCAGTGACCCCCTGGTTGGCCAGCAGCTGGCCAAGCTTCCGGTGCAGGTGCTGCACGCACCGGTTTGGCCGGTCAGTATCGGTACCAGCCTGTCTTCCGCGGTTGAACAATTGACCCGGCAGGGGTGTGTTCCGAAAGGGGTGATGGTCTGTCTCGGCGACATGCCATTTGTGGAGCCGGAGACCATTCGCACCCTGTTGCGTGCGGCCGACGAAGACCGGATCTGCGTGCCGGTGTGCGCCGGTACCCGGGGCTATCCGATTGTTATCGGCCGGCGCTTCCTGTCGGCGCTGGCGCGCTTGCGCCGCAATGGCCTGGAAAAGGTCCTGCGCCTGTACGATGAGGCGGTGCAGGATGTGGAGGTACACGACCCGGCAATCAATTGCGACATCAATCGTCCAGAGGATTACCACGCAGTAGCGCGGCAGGATCTGTTCGGAAAAATTTTTGCATCTCCCGATACACTGCAGGATGTGCCGCAGCCATCTGCGTCGGAATAATGAAGTAGGCCTCGGTGGCCACCGCAAAAAATTCGGCCGGCGACTGTGCGCCGTAGGTGTCGAGTACCGAGGGCCCGGATTCCCGGTGCTCTCCATTCCCCTGTTCTCCATCCCCCTGCTCTCCATGTAGCAGGTGCAATCGCTGGCGCAATTCGTTGAAGGCCTCGCGCATCACCGGGGCCCAGCCCCGTCCGGCTTCGCTGCTATCGAACGGGGGCCTGCCATCCACATAACCATCTTCTTCGTCCAGCTTGTGGGCAAACTCGTGAACGGCCACATTGTGGCCCTGTTCCGGGTACCTCAGGCCGCGCTGCAGGTCCGCCCAGGAAATGACGATGGGCCCCCGGTAGTGGGATTCCCCGGCGCGGGCGCTGGTGCGCGCGGATTCCACATAGCCCTCCCGGTGAATCTCCTCGGCCAGATAGGCATCGGGATAGAGCAGTACCGTGTGCAGCCCGGGATAACAGCGGTTATCCCGCTGTAACAGCAACAGGCAGGCGTGCGCCGCCACCGTAACCCGCATCTCCTCGGTCACCTGAAGTCCGTTGCAGCCGACAAATTCCTTGTCCCGCAGGAACAGGCTGACATTGGCTTTCAGCTCCTGTTGCAGGGCGGCGGGCAGCACCGGGAACAGGGCCAGTCGCCGGGACAGGATGGCTTCCTGTTCCCGCGTCAGTTTGCGCCCGCGGAGGTAGCGCAAGCGCCAGCGCTGCCACAGGTAGGGGATCACCCAGATCAGGATGGCGAACAGGATGACACCGAGAAAGGTCTTCAAAGATCACGCTCCGGAATATGTGTGTATGCAGGGGGAGGAATATAACGGGTAGGGCGCCGATGCGCCCGTGGAAGGAAAGAGAGACTGCAAAGATGGCGCTCCCGGCTGGACTCGAACCAGCAGTCCGGACTTAGGAGGTCCGTGGTTTATCCTGTTAACCGACGGGAGCGGACGGGCGGCCATTCTAACGACTGTGTCTGCATCTGTCATGAGTGGTAGGGTGTGGGAAATGCGTCGGTCAAATTTCGTACTCCTTTATCACTCTCGCGCTCTCCCGCATCATTCCCGGTTTACGCTCAATACACTGATCGCCCGCCGTCGCCGACCCTCCGGATCTGTGTCACCAACGGTAACGCCTGCCCCATCGTGGGTAACCTCCTCACCCGCATCGGTCTCCGGTCGACAAATTCATGATCGCGCCGAAAAATTGTCGCGATTCGGTCATATTTAGAGGCTATTTTGGCGCCAGCCGCGGCGAACGGGGTCTGTGAGATCTATCCGCTTGCCGGCGGCCGAGATGCCCTGTGTAACCATCGGAAAAAAACCGTGGCGGGGGCGCAAAAGTTGCTTGACCGGAAAAGCCGGAGCTGGCTAATCTGCAATAGCACAACAAAAACAGACAAAGTGTTTCTGCCCTGGCAGATCGAGATTATGGAGTTTTCTATGAGCGGCAACGTTATC
>NZ_CAJXKH010000078.1 GCF_913055755.1 uncultured Microbulbifer sp. | reverse complement strand
TCGCACCCACTCTTCTTTCTCACCATCGGCATCGAAGTCGATCCACTGGCTGTAAGCCGCTTTTACCTTCTCCGCCTGGCTGTTGAGGATACCCGAGAGGCAGATACGGCCGCCGACTCGGGTGCGCTCGATCAGCTGCGGTGCAAGTTCCACCAGTGGGCCGGCGAGGATGTTGGCGAGCATTATGTCGGCATTGGCCTGGTCGGCGGGCGGGGTTTTCTCCGGCAGGTAGACCGGGAAACGCTCGGGGTCGATGCCGTTGCGCAGTGCGTTGTCGCGGCTGGCGATCAGGGCCTGGGGGTCGATGTCGGTGCCCAGGGCGCTTTCAGCCCCCAGCAGCAGGGCGGCGATACCGAGGATGCCGGAGCCGCAGCCGTAGTCGATGGCGGTTTTGCCGCTGACGGGTTCTCTGGCGAGCCATTGCAGGCACAGGAAGGTGGTGGGGTGGGTGCCGGTGCCGAAGGCGAGCCCGGGATCGAGCATGATGTTGACGGCTTCGGGGGCGGGCGGTTCACACCAACTGGGGCAGATCCAGAGGTTGTCGGCGCACTGGATGGGTTTGTAGTGGCTCATCCACTCCCGCTCCCAGTCTTTGTCTTCGAGCTGTTCCCAGCGGGCGTTGGGGAGCAGTTCGCACAGGAAAGAGGCGGCTTTAGCTTCGGTGACACTGGTGTCGACCTCGGCGTCGAACAGTCCGGTGACGAGGGTTTCGTCCCACAGGGGTGTTTCGCCGAGGCCGGGTTCCAGAATCGGCTGGTCGGCGTTGTCCTGCAGGGTGACGGAGACTGCGCCGGCAAACAGCAGAGCGTTCTCGATCTTTTCTGCCTGTTCGCGGTTGGTGTTAACGCGTAGTTGGAGCCAGGGCATGTAGTTCTGTCCGGGTTTTGTGGGTCGTGCTTGGAAAGTAATGTGGCGACTCCACAGCGGGTATGGCCTTGCGAGACACGCCGTGAACCCATCCCTGGGGGCTCTGCACCGCCATCCATGGCGGTGAAGGTCTCGAAAGGCCTTCCCGGCTGCGAAGTCTTCGCTTCAATTTTCGGGGCATTCTACTAAAAGCGGGGAGATTACAGAGTAAGAGGGGGGAGACTGAAGGGGAAGTGCCGGGGATAGGTTTTCAAAAGCGTCGGCGACAGGACGTCGCCGCCGCAGCGCCCATGGATGGGTTCACAGCGGTTTTGAAAACCTATACCCGGCGCTTTCCCGCCATGGAGGTCATTCAGAGCGAAAACCACCGGGGCGGGAAAGGGAACCGAGAGTCTTATTCCAGCCCCAGCTTCTTCTCCAGATAGTGAATGTTCACACCACCGCGGGCAAAGGCCTCGTCCCGTACCAGGTCTTCCTGCAGCGGGATGTTGGTTTTGATACCGGTGACGATCATCTCGCTCAGGGCCACGCGCATGCGCGCCAGGGCGGTTTCGCGGTCTTCGGCGTAGGTGATGATCTTGGCGATCATCGAGTCGTAGTTGGCCGGGACCGTGTAGCCGGAGTAGAGGTGGGAGTCCACCCGCACGCCGAGGCCCCCGGGGGCGTGGTAGGTTTCCACTTTGCCCGGGCTCGGGAAGAAGGTCTTTGGGTCTTCGGCGTTGATGCGGCACTCGAAGGCGTGGCCGTGAATCTTGATATCTTCCTGCTTGAACGACAGCTTCTCACCGGCACAGACGCGGATCTGCTCCTTGATCAGGTCGACGCCGGTGACCATTTCGGAAACCGGGTGCTCCACCTGGATACGGGTGTTCATCTCGATAAAGTAGAAGCGCTCGTCTTCGTACAGGAATTCGAAGGTGCCGGCACCGCGGTAGCCGATATCGATACACGCCTGTACGCAGGATTGTTGCACTGCCGCGCGCACGTCATCGGGAATCCCGGGCGCCGGGGCTTCTTCCAGTACTTTCTGGTGGCGGCGCTGTAGGGAGCAGTCGCGGTCGCCGAAGTGCACGGCGTTGCCCTGGCCGTCCGACATTACCTGGATTTCCACGTGGCGCGGGTTCTGCAGGAACTTTTCCATGTACACGGTGCTGTCGCCAAAGGCCGCGCCCGCTTCGGACTTGGTCACGGAGATGGCGTTCAGCAGCGCGGCTTCGGTGTGTACCACGCGCATGCCGCGGCCACCGCCGCCGGCGGCGGCCTTGATGATCACCGGGAAACCGATCTTGCGCGCGATTTCGATGCAGCGCTCGCCGTCGTCCGGCAGCGGGCCATCGGAGCCGGGTACGGTGGGCACACCGGCCTTTTTCATCGCCGCGATTGCGGAAACCTTGTCACCCATCAGGCGAATGACGTCCGCATCCGGGCCGATAAAGGTAAAGCCGCTCTTCTGCACCTGCTCGGCGAAATCGGCATTCTCCGCCAGGAAGCCGTAGCCGGGGTGCACCGCCATGGAGTCGGTGATTTCCATCGCGGCAATGATAGCGGGAATGTTCAGGTAGCTCTGCGGCGACGGGTTGGGGCCGATACACACGGCTTCATCCGCCAGGCGTACGTGCTTGAGGTCGCGATCCACCTGGGAGTGGACGGCGACGGTAGCGATGCCCATTTCTTTACAGGCGCGCAGGACGCGCAGGGCAATTTCGCCGCGGTTGGCGATAAGGATCTTTTCAAACATGCGCTGGCACCCCGATCAGGAAATGGTGACGAGCGGCTGGTCGTACTCTACCGGCTGACCGTCTTCCACCAGGATGGATTCGATGGTGCCGGCCTTGTCGGCTTCGATCTGGTTCATCATCTTCATCGCTTCGACGATACAGATGACGTCGCCAACTTTTACCTGCTGGCCAACCTTGACGAACGGCTCGGCGCCGGGGCTGGAAGCGGCGTAGAAGGTACCCACCATCGGTGATTTCACCGGGTGGCCGGTCAGTGCCGGTACCGCTTCGCCGGCGCTCTCTGCCGGGGCCGCGGGAGCAGGGGCAGCGGGTGCCGGTGCTGCCGGTGCCGCCATCGGCGCCATCTGCATCTGCTGCATGGGCATGGAAGAGGCGCCGCTTACGCCGCGGCTGATGCGCACCGATTCTTCACCTTCTTTGATTTCCAGCTCGCCGATATCGGACTCTTCGAGCAGTTCGATCAGTTTTTTGATTTTGCGGATGTCCATAACTGTGTCACTCATGGTCTGTGTGAATATCTGAAGGGCACTGCTTCGCAAGCAGCACCCGCAAATGAAATCTTCTTTATAGCCGCCGCAGGGCCGCCTGTAGGGCCAAATGGTAGCTATCTGCTCCGAAACCGCAGATTACGCCCTGGGCCAGATCCGACAGGTAGGAGTGGTGGCGGAAGGCTTCGCGAGCGTGCGGGTTGGAAAGGTGGACCTCGATAAAGGGAATTGCCACGCCGGCCAGGGCATCGCGCAGGGCGACGCTGGTGTGGGTAAAGGCCGCGGGGTTGATGACGATAAAGTCCACCTGGTCGGCATGGGCCTGGTGCACCCGCTCGACCAGCTCTGCTTCGCTGTTGCTTTGCAGGCAGTCCAGCTGGTGGCCCGCCGCGGCGCACTGCGCACTGGCGGCATCATTGATCTGTGCCAGCGTGGTAGCGCCGTAAATGTGCGGCTCCCGGGTACCCAGCAGGTTCAGGTTGGGGCCGTGAAGCAGAAGCAGTTTAGCCATTCTGTGCCTCGGTAAAACGCGCGAAACTGTGACTAAAATCGGGAAAAAGTCATATAACTTGCCGGTAACCGGCGGTTTTCAGTGGTTTTTCCCAAAGTGGGCGGGAGTTTGCCGCAAAAATGACCCTCTGTCCATGCCCCAGATTGGCAAATAGAGAAGTTGCGCGCATTTCGCCGAAATTCGCTTCCAGATTAGCGCAAAGTTTTGTGCCGAGTGGCTTATATGCCTGACGGGTTGGCCATAAAGGCCAGTCCGTGGCCAGATCGCAAGAAGGGGTCAGTCGCCGGCTACCGCGGTATTGCCAGCCGCATCGTGCAGGGCGGAGAGCAGGCCGTCGCGAGTCAGGATCTGCGGCAGGATCTGCGGCTCACCACCGCCGGCGGGGTAGAGAAGGTAGAGAGGAACGCTGGTGCGGCCGTGGCGGGCCAGCAGCGCGCTGATCTCGGGGTCCTGGTTGGTCCAGTCGCCCTTGAATGCGGTAATCCCCAGGTCCGCGACGGCACCGCTCACGGCGTCACTGGAAAGCACCACCTTTTCGTTGGCGAGGCAGGTGATGCACCAGGCGGCGGTCATATTCACCAGAATCGGGCGGCCTTCGGCGCGGGCGCTGTCGAGGGCTTCCGGCGAATAGGGTTGCCAGTAGGTGCTGGTGGAAGTGGTTGTCGGGGTACCGGTAGAGGTCTGTAGCTGCGGGATCAGCAGCGCGGCACCGGCGAGCGCCACCGCTGCGAGGCCACTGCGCCCCCACTGGCCCTTGCCCCAGCTCTCGGTCGGCCGCGGCCACAGCCACAGAGCGAAGGCAATGGCCACCGCGCCCGCCAGTACCAGGGCAATGCCATCGCTGCCGGTTTGGCGGCCCAGTACCCACAACAGCCACACTGCGGTCAGGTACATGGGGAAGGCCAGCAATTGCTTGAGCTTGTCCATCCAGGGGCCAGGGCGCGGCAGCCGGTCCGCCAGCTGCGGCACATAAGTGAGCAACAGGAAGGGGGCCGCCATGCCGGCGCCCAGGGCCACGAACACCGCCAGCGCCACCGGTGCCGGCTGAGTCACGGCAAAGCCCAGGGCCGAGCCCATCATCGGCGCGGTACAGGGGCTGGCGACCACGGTAGCCAGGGCGCCGGTGGTGAAGGAGCCGCCGAGGCCGGAGCTGCCGCTGCCGGCCAGGCCCATCAGGCGGCCGCCGAATTCGGTCAGCCCGGAGAGGCTGAGGCCCATGGCGAAGAACAGGTACACCAGTACCGCGACCACCGCCGGGGACTGCAACTGGAAGCCCCAGCCGACGGCCTCGCCGGCGGCGCGCAGGGCCAGCATGATTGCCGCGATCAGGGCAAAGGTGGCCATCACTCCCGCGGAATAGGCCCAGCCGTGCAGACGACGGTTGCCGCCGCTGTGGGTGATCGCCAGTGCCTTGATCGACAGTACCGGGAAAACACACGGCATCAGGTTGAGGATCAGGCCGCCGGCAAAGGCGAAGGCCATTGCCAGTAGCAGGCTACCAGCGCTGCTATTTGGGTTCTGTGCGCTGCCGATCGGGGTGTCGCCGGCGGCGCCAGGCTTACCGGGAGCAGCACCCCCGGCCTGGGATTCAAGCGGTGTTGCGGTCTTCTGTGTGAGGTCCAGGGTGAAGCGGCGGGTCTGCGGCGGGTAGCACAGGCCGGCGTCGGCGCAGCCCTGATAGCGCACCTCGAGGTTGACCGGGGTGTCGCCGCTCTGCAGTGCGGCGGGCAGGGCGACGGGAATTTCCAGTTGCCAGCGATAGACCTCGGTTTCCTTCTCGAAATAGTCGTCCCAGATAACCTCGCCCTTTTCCAGCGTCAGCGGCAGCTCGGTCCTGCCTTGGTCCGCCAGCAGGAACAGCGCGAGCTTGTCGCGGTAGAGGTAGTATTCCGGGGCAATCTGGAACATCGCGCTGACCTTGCCGTCTGCGCCGAACAGGAAGTCCTGCTGGTAGGCCTGGTCGACCGGCAGGAACTCCTCCTGTTGCGAATTGCCAAAGCTCGCGCCAGACAGGGGATCGCCGGCCAGCGGGTTCTGCTGGGCCTCGGCCACAGGGGTAACCACGGCCAGCGCGGGAACCAGGAGCAGAATCGAAAGCAGGGCGCGGAGTGCTGCCAGTGTCATCCAGGCAGGCTTTCGCAAGGGAATATTTCGCTCACTTTTTTTTCCCAGGCTGGGGGGCTTCACACTCATGGGCAATAAAATTCTTTATAGTCGGGCGATATTGGACTGAAACTGCGCGCATCTGTTCCGCGCCTGTTGTTGAGCGGCGGGTAAATGCGACGAAGGCGCAGTATAGCGGTGGCTGCGGTACAAAAAAACAACAGAGGACACAGTGAAATTGGTGACCGGAATTCAACAGTTTGTCATGGTTTTCCCCAGGCGCCTGCCATCGATTGTGAGCCTGCTACTGATCGCGGGGCTTTTCGGCGGGCTCTCCGGGTGTGCCACGCCTCCCGCCCCCGAACCCCTGCCGCCCGCGCCGGCGCCGTTGGAGCCCGCGAAACCCACTAAAGAAGAAATCCGCCAGCGCGCCATCGCGCACTTCCTGCAGCGGGCGGAAGCGGCGCAACGGGAGGGGTTTTACACCATGCCCGCCGGCGCCAGCGCGTACGATTTCTACCTGAACGTACTGAATATGGATCCCGGTAACCAGCGGGCCAGAACCGGGATCCAGATCATTGTGATGGAGCTGGTGGGGCGCGCCCGCGACGCGCTGCGCCAGCGGGCTTTCGGGCAGGTCAACAGCCTGCTGAACCGGGCGGACGAGATCTCCCCGGGCAACCCGCTGTCGGCGGAAGTGCGCCAGCAGTTGCGGCGGGAGCAGCGCCGTGCCGCCGCGGCAGTGTCCGATGATGGGCCGGCGGCGCAGTCGGTGAACCTGCCGCCCGCCGAGCTGTCGGCCAAGTCGCCCAAAATGGTCGAGGTATTGCAGTCCATCGCCCAGCAGATTCGCGCGCACCAGTTGCGGGTGATTATCGTTGCCCGCAACGATGCGGAGGGGCGCTGGATCTACGGCCAGCTGCGGGAGGCGGTGCCGGGGTACCGGGTGCGGGGTGATATCCGGCTGGGAAGCCCGCCGCGGCTGTTATTGCAGAAATCTCAGTAGTTGCGGCGGTAGTGCTGGCCCGGTTTCTCCTTTATAAAGGTTGCTGGCTTGACGGAAAAGATCATAACAATGAGGTGCGCGCCAATGAGTGGAAGGGTGAAAGTTGCCGGGCTTGTGTCCCTGGTGTTATCGCTATTGCTGGTGTCGACTGCGTATCAGGTGCAGGCGGACCCGGCAGTGCAACTGCAGGTGACTGGCTATGCGCGGGAAATGCCGCCGGGCGCGGTCATGGGGGCCGCCTACCTCACCCTGATAAACGGTTCGCCCCGCGCGCGGCGCCTGCAGAAAGTAGAGCTGCCGGACAATGTGCAGGCGAGCGCGGCCATGCACACCACAGAGGAAGTCGACGGTGTGAGCCGGATGCGACCGCTCACAGAAATCGCCGTGGCCGAACGGGGGCGCCTTGAAATGCGACCCGGCGCCACCCATCTGATGCTGCACGGGGTGAAGTTGAAGGCGGGGGAGCTGCTGGCATTGCGGCTGGTTTTTGCCGATGGCGAAACCCTCGACTTGCAGATTCCGGTTCGCAGCGCGGTGAGCGCGCAGCATCAGCACCATCACGGTTGAACGATTTACACCGTTTGCTTTCACAGTGGACGCAAATTTGTCCGCTGCTAACAGATTGAATGGAGGGGGATCATGAAAAAAGTATTCACAATTCTCGCGGCGGCAGCCGCGGCAGTCATGCTGGCGGCCTGTGCCCACAGCCCGGTGCAGGTAGTGGTGCAGCCGCAGGTCAATGTACCCGCCGACACCATCGGTTCCGGCTATACCGTCAGCGCCCGTGGCGTCAATCAATTACCGGGTGGTGGCCTGGGGTCTCTCGGCGGAATTTACGCGGATTCCTCCAATGTGCGCCTGGGCAACGATATCGAGCAGTCGCTGCAGACCGCGCTTTACCAGGGCCTGGAGTCCTGGTCGTTTCGCCCCGTGAATAGCGGCGCCGACGTGGAAGTCGTGGCGAACCTGACCGACCTCCGCTACGACAGCCCCAACAAACTCTACACCACCAAGGTGGATACCGGTGCCGGGATCCAGCTGCAGGTGACCGTGGGTGGGGCAACCTTCTTCGGCAATTACGCCACCAGCGGCAAGGATCGCAACCTGATCAAGCCCAGCCGCGAGGAAGTCCAGTCGAGCGTCAACCGACTGTTGAGCGCGACCTTGCAGCGCGCGTTTGAAGATGAAAAGCTGAAAGCCTTCCTGCGCCAGCATCTGTAATACTTCGGGAGGATTGAATTTGCCCCCGCTTGTGACTGAAATCACAATTAGGGTCGAGCGCGCCGGAGAGCTACCCCCGCAGGCGTAGAACTCGTTATCATCGAGGATTGTGTTTCCGGCAGCCCGAATGCCCGGCAAAAGTTTGGACAAAAAGCAGAACTGGATTTGCGTTGACAGAGTTTACCCCACAGAACGCCCGCTACCTCGGCCTCCTGGACGATGCCGAAGACGGCCCGTTGCCGGATTTGTCGCTCAGTCTCATCGCGGCGGAAATGGCGCTGGGAGAGGTGGCGGATGGTGTGGTGATCACCGACCGTGACGGTCGGGTTCGTTACAGCAACCCGGTGGTCGGCGAACTCTGCGGAAGTCTGGTGGGCCTGCTGCCCGGGCAGCGCCTGGAGGGGAGCCTTCCCCTGGTGGATGGCGAGGGGCAACCCCTGAACCTGGCACTGGGTGCGAGCGGCGAGGCAGACGTCATCCTCAGCCGGCGAGAGTTCAACGCCCATATCCAGCGCGATGCCGGTGATCGGCTGGATGTGAGCGTCAAGGTCAACGCCCTGCGCGATGGCACCAGGTTCGACGGCTTTGTGGTGGTACTTCGCCACACTTCCGATGCGCGCCGAATTTCCTCGCGCCTGAGCTGGCAGAACAGCCACGATGCACTCACCCGCCTCCCCAACCGGCAGTCCTTCGAGCACGCCCTGCAGGGGGTTCTGTGTACCGCCACCGGTCCCAAACAGCACCACATCCTGCTGTATCTGGACGTATACCAGTTCAAGGTGGTCAACGATTCCCTCGGCTACAGCGCCGGTGACGCCCTGTTAGTTGCGCTGGCGGGCATACTCACGCGCAGCCTGGGTGAGGGCGACCTGCTGGGCCGGGTGGGCAGCGACGAGTTTGCCCTATTGCTGCGGGACTGCACCCTGGAGGAGGCGCGGCGCATCGTCACCCGCCTGCGGGAAGCGGTCAGTGGCTTCGTATTCGAGTGGGAAGACAGCGAGACGCGCCCGGCGCTGTCGATCGGCGCGGTGAGTGTCGACAGCCATGCGCCGCCGGCCAGCCAGCTGCTGGCTTCTGCCAACGATGCCTGCAGCGCCGCCCGCGACCAGGGGCGCAACCGGGTGAAATTCTTCAGCGATTCGCGCAAGGCACTGGAGAAGCGCCGCGAGAGTACCTGGCTGGCAGAGATCCACGCGGCGATTCGCGAAGACCGCCTGTTGCTCTACCGGCAACCGGTGGTGGCGCTGCAGGATAAAAACCGCGTACATCACTACGAGGTGCTGGTGCGGATGCAGGGGCGGGATGGCGACGTCATATCCCCGGGCGTGTTTCTGCCCGCGGCGGAGCGCTACGGCATGATCGACGAAGTCGACCGCTGGGTGATCCGCAATATTTTCCGCTATATGGCCCTGGAGCAGCGCAGCGGCGCCGGCGGTTTCCACTACGCAATCAATATTTCCGGTATCAGCCTCGGCGACGAATTCTTTGCGGATTTTGTGCTGGGAGAGCTGACCGAGGCCGGGGTGGCTCCGTCGCGGGTGCAGTTCGAAATTACCGAAACCAGTGCCATCAACAATCTGGACCGGGCACTGGTGTTCATCCACAAGCTGCGCGCCGCGGGCTGCAGCTTTGCCCTGGATGACTTCGGGCGCGGCGCTTCATCCCTGGCCTATTTGCGCCAGTTACCGGTGGATTACCTGAAAATCGATGGCTCCTTCGTGCGCAACATGCTTGAAGACGAAATCGACAGCGCCATGGTCAGTACCGTGGACCACCTGGCCAAACGCATGGGCATCAGCACCATCGCCGAGTTTGCGGAGACGCCCGAGTTGCTCGAAAAACTGCGGAGAATGGGGGTGGATTACGCCCAGGGCTTCGGTATCGCCGCGGCCACCTGCCTGCCGGAAATCAGCGGCCCGCGCCCGGCGCAGACCAGCTGAATTCCAGATTGACTCCAGTTTTGCCGGGAGCTATGCGCTCGCGGTCTGTGTCAGCAGCGCGCCGTGCTGTTCCGGGCGCAGACGCGGACCGAACTGGCTGACGACCTGAGCCGCCGCGCGGCAGGCCAGTTCACCGGCTTCCTCAAAACTCATCTCGCGATTGATTCCGTACAGGAAGGCACCCGCAAACATGTCTCCCGCGCCGTTGGTATCCACCGCCTTGACCGCCGGCGCGGCCACCCGATACTCCCGCTCGCCATCCCACAACAGGGCGCCGTCGGCACCGAGGGTGACAGCGAATGCGCGGCAATACTGGCGCAGCACCTGTGACGCCTCGTCCAGGGACTCGGTACCACAGAACTTGAGGGCCTCTTCGCGGTTGCAGAACAGCAGGTCGACGCCGCTGCCGAGCATTTCTTTCAGCCCGTCGTGGAACAGTTGCACCATCATGGGGTCGGAAAGGCTCAGGGCGGTTTTGACGCCGCAGCTTTCCGCCTGCTCGCGCAGTTCGATGGCGGCGGCGCGGCCGCTGGGGGAGGAAACCAGGTAGCCCTCGATATAGGTCCAGCGGGAGCGGGCAATGGACTCCGGGTCCACTTCCGTTACCGACAGCTCGGCACTGATACCGAGGAAAGTGTTCATGCTGCGCTCGGCGTCGGGGGTGATCAGCACCAGGCACTTGCCGGTGGTGCCGGCATCGGCGCTGCGCAGTGCCGCGGGGTAGTCGACACCGGCGGCGGCGAGGTTGTTGCGGTAGAAATCGCCGTTGTCATCTGCCGCCACCTTGCAGGAATAGAAAGTGTCGAGGCCAAAGTAGCTGGCGGCAATCACGGTGTTGGCGCCGGAGCCGCCGCAGGCGTGGCTGGCCGTTACCAGGTGGTCTTTGAGGTCGTCCACCAGTTGCTGCTGGCGCTGGTCGTCCACTAGGGTCATCACCCCCTTGTCGACACCGAGGGACTGCAGGTCGCTGTCGCTGACTTCGATTTCCGTGTCGAGGAGTGCGGCGCCGATGCCGTAAAGGTCGTACTGGTGCATAAATCTTCCGTTCAAGTGGGTATTCGCCAGGCCGCTTCAGAGGGCCCATTGCACAGGTCTGGCCGCATTATGGCTGCCGCCGGGGCAAGTGCAAGTTTGCGGCCGCAAGCGCAGGGAGCCCCGCGCAGTTTGACTTGTGCAGGGACGACCTTATAAAGGCCGGTTATAAAAGCCGGCAGGCCGCCCAAATCCGCCTGGCGGGTCTAACGGGCACTGGCTAACCGAAAAATCTTTCTATAGTGAACTGACTAGCTGGAAACTGGATTCATATGGCATCAAGCAAGCGCCGCAAGGGATCAAACCCTCGCGGAAGATCACGCAACTCCCGCCCCGGGCGCCTGGGGCGCTGGATCCGGCGCCTGTCCCTGCTGGCACTGCTGGGAGTACTGGTGCTGGCCGGGTATATGGTGTACCTGGACATGCAGCTGCGCGAGCGCCTGGATAGCCGGCAGTACCAGCTGCCGGCGCGGGTTTTTGCGCGTCCGCTGGTGCTGCAGGAAGGTATGGTGCTGCGCCCGGACGAACTGGAATCCGAATTCGAGGCGCTGAATTACAAACAGGTATCAGCCATCGAGGAGCCCGGCCAGTGGCAGCGCGAAGGTATGGAATACCTGGTGTGGCGCCGCGACTTTATCCACGCGGATGGCCGCGAACCCGCCGCCAAGGTGCGTTTCCGCCTGCGCAATGACGAGCTGACCCATCTGCGCGACGAGGCCGGTCAACCGCTGAAGGATTTCCGCCTCGACGCCGCCGCCATCGGCACCCTGCTGGGGGGTGGCGATGACCGCACCCCGGTGCGCATCGAAGAAGTGCCGCCGCTGCTGGGGGCCACGCTGATTGCGGTGGAAGACCAGGACTTCGTGCATCACTTCGGGGTCTCTCCCCGCGGCATAGCCCGCGCCATGGTGGCCAACTTCAAGGCCGGCGGCGTGGTGCAGGGCGGCTCCACCATCACCCAGCAGCTGGTGAAAAATATTTTCTTCGATCACAAACCCAGCCTGTGGCGCAAATTCAACGAAGCGCTGATGGCGATCCTGATGGAAGTCCATTACGACAAGCCGTATATCCTGCAGGAGTACATCAACGAGGTGTGGCTCGGGCAGCAGGGCAGTCGCGCGATTTACGGCTTCGGCCTGGCGTCGGAATTCTATTTCCAGAAACCCCTGAGCCAGCTGGAACCGCACCAGATAGCGCTGCTGGTGGGACTTGCCAAGGGCGCCTCCTACTACAACCCGTGGCGCAACCCCGAGCGGGCGCTGGAGCGGCGCAACACCGTGCTCGACGTGATGCGGGCGCAGAAGCTGATCAGCGAGGAGCAACACGAGCGCCTGCGCAAGAAACCGCTGGAAGTGGCCTCTGCCGGCGCCGCGGCACAGAACCCCTATCCGGCGTTTACCGAGCGCCTGCTGGAAGAGCTGCGCCCCTACTACTCGGTGGAGGAGCTGCGCACCGCGGGCCTGCGGGTATACACCACCCTGGCGCCATCGGTGCAGGCGCTGGCGGAAAAGGCGGTGAGTGAAGGCACGGCAAAACTGGAGAGCGACCGCGGGATCCAGCAAGACTCCCTGCAGGCGGCCACCGTGATTCTGGAAAATCACTCCGGCAATGTCCTGGCGATGGTGGGTGACCGCCGTCCCCACTACCCCGGTTTCAACCGCGCACTGGAAGCCCGCCGCCAGATCGGCTCACTGGTGAAACCGGCGGTGTTCCTGACTGCACTGGAGCGCGCCCACGAATACAACCTCGCCACCCTGATCGACGACGCGCCGGTGCGCGAGGTGACCGAGGATGGCCAGGTGTGGATGCCATCGAATTTCGGCAATCGCAGCCACGGCCTGGTGCCGCTGTATGTGGCACTGTCCCGCTCCTACAACCAGGCCACCGCGCGCCTCGGGCTGGACCTGGGCATCGAGAATGTGCGCCAGACCATGCGCCGGCTCGGCGTACAGGCCAATCTGCCGCGGGTACCGTCGCTGTTCCTCGGCACCGCGGAAATGACCCCGTTTGAGGTGGCCGGCATGTACCAGACCCTGGCCAATGGCGGCGAGGATGTGGAGTTGCGCACCCTGTTGGCGGTGTCCGATGCGGACGGCGAGCAGGTGCAGCGTTTCCGTCGCCGCGCCAACCGCGGTGTGGACGCGGTGCCGGCCTACCTGCTGCGCTACGGCCTGGAGCAGGTGATGCGCGAGGGCACCGGCAAGAGCGCCATGCGCCGCCTGCCCAACAGCGTGGCCTTCGCCGGTAAGACAGGCACCACCAACGACTACCGCGACAGCTGGTTTGCCGGCTTCTCCCCCGGTGTCACCGCGGTGGTGTGGATCGGGCGCGACGACAACCAGCGCACCAGCCTTACCGGTGCCACCGGTGCGCTCACCATCTGGAGCGAGATGATGCGCAAGCTGCCTCACCGGCACGGCCGTATCAAGGCGCCGCGCGGGGTGGAGTGGAAGCCGGTCAACAGCAGCGGGCAGTACATGGACCCGCGCAACTGTGAGGGCGGACGCGAAATGCCGTTTTCCAGCGAGAGCCGGCTGGAAACCGATCCCCGCTGCCAGCGCCGCGGCTGGTTCCGCAACTGGTTTGACGAGGATGACGACAGGGAAGAGGCGGCGCCGCGGGAGGAAATGACCCCGGGCTGGGGTATAGACCCGGAGCAGCAGCGCCGCGAGCAGCAACAGCGCCGAGAGCAGGAGTTGCGGGAGCAATTGCAGCGGGAGCAGCAGGAGGCTCCGCAATTCGAGGAGCCGGTTCCCCAGGAAGGGGATGAATACCCGCTGGAGCCACCGCAGGTTCCTCCGGGCGAGAGCGAGCGCCCGCAGCGCCTGGACGAATCGGGGGTACCGGTGGAAGAGGCCGAGCCCTGGCCGCCGGAGGAAGAGGATCAGTGGCCGTGAATGCCCACCCCTGAAAACCTCGCCGGCCACCGCTGTAATTGCGTGTAATGGCGGCCGCCTAACCTCCGCAGCGAAAGCGCGGTAACATGGACGCCAGTTTCGTCCATGTGCCAACCCACCAAGATCGCGGGGCGCCGCCTTTGTCCGCTGCCAGTTCGTCATCATTCTCGCTGTTGTCGTGGCTGACACCCACCAGCATTCTGCTGGTGGTGACCACCCTGGTGAGCCTTGCGGCGTTATACCTCTCGCCGCGCCTGCTGGAGGAGTGCGCCTTCCGCCCCTACCGGGTGTGGCGGGGGCAGAATCGGGATTCGATCTATCTCGCCGGCTTCGTGCACGCCAACCTGCTGCACCTCGCGGTCAATATGTGGTGCCTGTGGCTGTTTGGCCGCGAGCTGGCACACCGGATCGGTGGCACCCTGTTCATTCTGTTGTATGCACTTGCCCTGGTGGCGAGCCACCTGCCAACCCTGTTCAAAGAACACGAAAACCCCCAGTACGCCAGCGTCGGCGCCTCCGGAGCGATTTCCGCGGTGGTGTTCGCTTACATCGTGTATTACCCGCAGTCCGAACTGTATCTCCTGTTCCTGCCAGTCCCGCTGCCCGCGTGGCTGTTCGGTGTGCTGTATCTGATTTACAGCGTTTACGCGAGCCGCGACAAAAACAGCAGGATCAATCACGACGCGCATTTCTGGGGCGCGGTTACCGGCCTGGTATTCGTACTGTTTACCGATCCGGCGGCATGGGCGCGTTTACTGTGAATTCCCTGTTTTCCGACAACCACTAAATAACAACACTTGGGGGACTTATGACTTTTTCACGTTTTGCCGGGATTGCCGGCCTGATGCTCGCATTGCTGTCGATTGGCTCCGCGGCGCAGGTATTGGAGGAGGCTGCAGAGCCGCAGCTGACGGAAGAAGAACAGCAGTACATAGCCTGGGCACAGCAGACCTGGGACGGAATGGAGCGCAGCAGCGGCACCGTCGAGCTGCCCGGTGGTGTCGCCAGCCTCGAGGTGCCGGAGTCCTTCTACTACCTCAACCCCGAGGACAGCAAGGTGGTGCTGGAGGACATCTGGGGCAACCCGGAAAGCGAGCTGACCCTGGGCATGCTGTTCCCTGCGGGCACCACGCCATTTGATGGCGATTCCTGGGGTGTCACCATCGAGTACAGCGAAGAGGGTTATATCCGCGACGACGATGCCGCGGAGATCGATTACAGCGAGCTGCTGCAGGACATGCAGGTCTCAACCCGCGAGGAGAGCAAATACCGGGTGGAAAACGGCTACGAGTCCATCAGCCTGGTGGGCTGGGCCGAGGCGCCCTATTACGATGCGGAACTGAAAAAACTCTACTGGGCCAAGGAACTGGCGTTCGGTGAAATGGATACCAATACCCTCAACTACAACATCCGAGTACTGGGTCGCAAAGGGGTGCTGGTACTGAACTTCATTGCCGGCATGCCGCAACTGGAGGATATCAAGCAAAACCGGGAGGCGGTGCTGTCCATGGCCAGCTTCAACCCCGGTTACCGCTATGAGGAGTTCGACCCGGAAGTGGACAAGGTGGCGGCCTACGGACTCGGTGCGCTGGTCGCCGGCAAGGTGCTGGCGAAAACCGGCGCGCTGGCGGGAGTGCTGCTGTTGTTGAAGAAGTTCTGGGTACTGATCCCGCTGGCGCTGGGCGGGCTGTTCAAACTGTTCCGCCGCGGGGACAAAGGCGGGCAGTAATAGCCCGAGGATAAAAAGCCCGGATTTACCGCAACGCTGTTCACTTGAACGGACCATCTGCGAAGGCGCCGATACCGGGGGCGCTCTTGCAAGACCTTCACCGCCATGGATGGCGGTGCAGAGCCCCCAGGGATGGGTTTACGGCGTGTCTCGCAAGAGCGCCCCCGGTAGCGGTGCCGCCACCGGGCTCGCCAAATGAACAGTGTTTAGGGCATCCCGGCCCTTTTTACTTTGATGAATTGGATTATTTGCCGTGCAGCAGCTTCGCCGCTTCCTCGGCAAAGTAGGTGAGTACTCCATCGGCACCGGCGCGCTTGAATGCCAGCAGAGACTCGAGGATCACCGCCTCGCGGTTCAGCCAGCCATTGTCGAAGGCGGCGCAGTGCATCGCGTACTCGCCGCTCACCTGGTAGGCGAAAGTGGGCACTTTCAGTTCGTCCTTCACCCGCCGCACCACGTCCAGGTAGGGCATGCCCGGTTTCACCATGATCATGTCCGCCCCTTCCTGCAGGTCCAGCGCGCACTCGTGCAGCGCCTCGTCGCCGTTGGCCGGATCCATCTGGTAACTCTCCTTGCTGCCGCCTTTCAGGTTGCCGGCGGAGCCCACCGCGTCGCGGAACGGGCCGTAGTAGCTGGAAGCATATTTGGCGGCATAGGACATGATCTGGGTGTTCACGTGGCCGTCCCGTTCCAGCGCCGCGCGAATAGCGCCGATGCGCCCGTCCATCATGTCGGACGGCGCCACCACATCGGCACCGGCCTGGGCGTGTGACAGCGCCTGCTGTACCAGTACCTCCACCGTGTCATCGTTGACGATATAGCCCTCATTGTTCATCAGCCCGTCCTGACCGTGGCTGGTGAACGGGTCCAGGGCAACATCGGTAATCACGCCGAGTTCCGGAGCGGCATCCTTCAACGCGCGCACCGCGCGCTGGGCGAGGCCGTCGGGCGCGAATGCGGCGCGCGCGTCGTCAGACTTGTGCGCCGGGTCCACCACCGGGAACAGTGCTACCGCCGGGATACCGAGGTTCACCAGTTCTTTCGCCTTTGCCGTCAGCAGGTCCACGGTCAGGCGCTCGACCCCGGGCATGGAGGCCACTTTCTGGGATTCGTCGCGCCCTTCGATCACGAACAACGGCAGGATCAGGTCGTCGGTGGTGAGGCGGTTTTCGCGCACCAGGCGGCGGGAAAACTCGTGGGCGCGCAGGCGGCGGGGGCGGGAATGGGGAAAGGCGCCGCGGTGAAGGCTGAAACTCATGTAGTGGACACTCCGCAATTTGGATTGGCGCGGCCCCGTTTGCGTCGGGGCCGCGGCTTGGCAGGTCGCAATCATACCAAACCCGCTGCAGCCGGGTTCAGGTGTCGGGCGCAGCTGCGGGGTTCAGTCCCGCTGCTGGCGCAGGTAGTCCACCAGCGCGCGTCCGGCGCTGGCAACGTGCCGCTCGAGCAGTGCCGCTGCGGCGGCGCCGTCGCCGCGCTGCAGGAGCTCCAGCAGTTGGTAGTGCTCCTGCTGGCTGGTGTGCTGGTAGTCGAGGCTGCGGGACTGGTAGCCGATGTAGCGCTCGCACTGGCGGTGCAGTTGCTCCACCGCCGCAAACAGCGTCGGGCGACTGGCGGCGCGATACAGGCAGGCGTGAAACTGCCAGTTGCGGACGCCGATCTCTTCGGCGCTGAGCCGGGACGATGTCTCCATCGCATCGAGAATATCCCGCGCGCGGCCGAGGATTTCGCCGTTCAGGTTGGGCGCGGCGAACTCCTGCAGCAGGGGTTCCAGGCGCATGCGCATCAGGTACAGGTCTTCCACTTCCAGCGGGTCGAACTGCGGCACCGCCACACCGCGCTTGCCGTGCGGGGCCAGCCAGCCCTCGTTTTTCAGCCGCGCCAGCGCGTCTCGCACCGGGATCCGGCTCACACCGTAGAGATCCGCCAGTTCCGTCTGTTTCAATGGGGTGCCGGGAGCGAACCTGCGCCGTTGCAGGTCCGCCTTGAGTTGCCGGTACAGATCCATTCAGGCCTTCCTCCCCAGCAGCCAGTGGCAGATTAGCCCGCCCAGCAGGCCCCAGAAGGCGGCGCCGACACCGAAAAAACTGGCGCCGGACGCGGTGATCAGGAAGGTGATCAGCGCCGCCTCGCGGCTGTCCGGTTCACTGGTAGCACCGGCGAGACTGGCGCCGATGGTGCCGATCAGGGCCAGCCCGGCCACACCGGCAATCATCGCCTGGGGGAAGGCGCTGAACAGTGCCGCCACGCTGGCACCGAACAGCCCGGCCAGCAGGTAGAAAAACCCGGCGGCAATCCCCGCGGTATAGCGCCGCTCTGGATCCGGATGGGCCTCGGGGCCGGTGCAGATGGCCGCGGAAATGGCGGCGAGGTTGAATGCAAAGCCGCCGAAGGGAGCCAGCAGCAGGGAAGCCAGCCCGCTACCGCTGAGCAGCGGCGACACCGGCACCCGCTGGTAGCCGCTGGCCCGCAGGGTGGCGATGCCGGGAATATTCTGCGAGGTCATGGTGACAATAAACAGCGGCAGCCCCACGCCCAGCAGCACACCGGGGTTGAATACCGGTGTCACCCACTGGGGCTGGCCCAGGGACCATTGCATCTGTTCGGTGCGGATCTCCCCGAGCAGCCAGCTGGCCAGAAATCCCACCAGCAGAACCAGGATGATGCTGTAGCGCGGCAGCCAGCGCCGCCCGATCAGGTAGCTCGCGAGCATGCTGCCCACCAGCAGGGGGCTCGCCTGCAGGGCGGTGAATACCGACAGCCCGAACTGCACCAGGATACCCGCGAGCATCGCGCTGGCGATGGGCAGTGGCACCTTTGATTTCACCCGCTCGAAGGCGCCGGAAAGTCCCAGCAGCAGGGTCAGCAGGCCACTGAACAGAAATGCCGCCACCGCCTCGGCCAGGGAAACACCGGCGAGGCTGGTCGCCAGCAGGGCGGCGCCGGGAGTGGACCAGGCGGTAATTACCGGGGCGCGGTAATACCAGGAAAAGCCGATACAGGTGACCCCCATGCCGAGGCCGAGGGCGCCGATCCACGACACCATCTGCGCCTCACTGGCCCCGGCGGCAGCCGCCGCCTGCAGCACAATGGCCACGGAGCTGGCAAAACCCACCAGCACCGCGGCAAATCCGGCACTGATGGCGGATAGATTGGTATCGGCGATGAGGGAGCGCCGGGCGATTTGCTCCATGAAAATGTATATCTGGTTAAAAATGTATACATTTTTATATGGCAAAAGGCGGGCGAGATGCAAGCGGAGCTTTCGGGGGCGGAGAAATAAATGAGTAGGGAGGCGGCGCTGCT
>NZ_CAJXKH010000077.1 GCF_913055755.1 uncultured Microbulbifer sp. | reverse complement strand
TCACCCACTACGTCGACCTGCTGGCTATCGAAACCGATGCCGTATACCTCGCCCTTGAAGTCAGAGCGCTTGCGCACGCTGGTGCGCGCGGAGAAGCCGGACTTCTCGTAGTACAGGGTCATGGACTGAATGGTATCGGAAAGACCGGGCAGCTCGTAATCATTGCCGTTCGGGTCGTTGATATCGGAGCTGACGCCAGTGTGGCTGGCCAGCAGGCCGAAACCGTCCAGGCTTTCGTTGAACACGTGGAACGGCAGAGACAGGGCCAGTTCGTAACCCTGCAGAGTGCCGCCACCGCCATTGACTTTACCGGTGCCGAAGGCAATCGGGTTCTCGGGCACCTGGCCGCTTACCGGGTCGGTAACGCCTGCCAGGTCAACTTCGTAGTTGCCGTCGAAAATCCAGTTGTTCAGGTCTTTCCAGAACAGCGCGACGGAGAAGTAACCGTCGTCCACGAAGTAATTTTCGTAGGACAGGTCCAGACCGGTGGCTTCCTTCGGCTCCAGCTCCGGGTTACCGCCCTCGATTTTCCAGTTGTACCCTTCGTTATTCGGGGTTTCGCTGTAGGTCACGGACAGGGATGAGTTCATCATGTCCATGCGCGCGCGCGAGATGGTCTGGGCTGCGCCGAAACGCAGGGTCTGCTGCTCGTCGATCGCCAGGGCCAGGTTCAGGTTGGGCAGGAAATGGCTGTAATCGTGCGAGAGGTCTGTCGCGGAAGTCTGGATCAGGCCGTCGCTATCCGGACGACCAGCAGCACCGGAAGACTGCTGTTCGGTGTAGACGTAGCGCATCCCGGCATTACCACTCAGTTCCATACCCGCAACTTCCGTTGCAAAGTTGGCCTGGGCGAAAGCAGAAGTCACGGTCTCATTGACCGACCAGGACTTGGTCAGGTGGCTGCTGTTGGTCAGGGATTCTGCCAGCAGGCTGTAATAGCCATCGTTCAGCAATGCTGTTGCGTCATAGGCGATCATGTCACCCATGCCGATAAAGTCCAGGGATACGCTGCCCAGACGGTACTCTTCCGGCACTTCCTGCATTTCCGGGAAGTTCTTCAGAGTCATGAAGTAACCTTCGGAGTTCTTGGTCTTCTCGCGGTCGCGATAGGACACACCGTAGGAAATTTCATTGATGATGCCCACCTCGACCATCTGGGTGGCTGCGAGCTTCAGGGAGGTCAGTTCATCGTCGATTTCAGGGGCGTTGATGAAGCCATCCTGACCCGCATTACAGTAAGCACTGTCCTCTACGCCTTCGACGCCACAGGAGAGGCCCAGGCTGCTGTTCAGCGCAGAGCTCCAGCCCCAGGTCAGCGGGCCACCCAGCTTGATCAGGCCGTAGTCGCTGTAATCCAGGTTGTGGCCGAATTGCGCCCCGGTATTTCCGCCGGAGAAGGAATAGGTCAGGTCGTCAGCGATACCTTCGGCATCGCCACGTCCGGTACCGGCATAGCTTTCGAAGCTCCAGATCTGCTTTTCTACGGCAGAGTGGCTGGCATCGAACTCCAGCTGCAGGCTGTCGGAAACGTCGAACTTGGTATTGAAACCGAAGGAATTCAGTTCCGCGTCACGGGTTTCCATATCGTTGCGGACAACGACGCGCTGGCCTTCGGTAGTAGCCTGGGTGATAAAGCCGGTCTCCGGATCTACCACTGCGGTATCCGGGCTGATGGAACCCTGGCCCCAGGCGAAAGGAATCTCGATACCGCGCAGGATTTTCTCGTCAGAGAAATCCACGTACAGGGCATCGAAGGTCATGTGCAGTTTTTCAGTGGGCTGCGCTTCAACCACCAGCATCGCGCTGTCGCGCTCCAGTACCGAGGAGCGCACGAATGGCTTGGCGCCACCGAGGATGGAGTAGTTCTGCCCCTCGTATTCAAACTCGGGGTAGCCCCAGGAGTTCCAGCGCTCTTCCTGGTTCGGGGAGCTCATGGTGTTGTATGCGAAAGCCACACCGATGGTGTCGTCGGCGAACTGGTCGATATAGGAGAAGGTGGCGCGCTGGCCCTGATCCTCACCATCGGGGTTCAGCTTGTCAAAGCTGGTCATCTCGTACTGACCATTGAACTGGACAACACGCTCACCGCGCTCCAGTGGCTTGACGGTCTGCATGTCGATAACGCCGGCGATACCTTCGGCTTCGAGGGTGGCAGTCGGGGTCTTGTATACGGTGACACCGCTCATGATCTCGGAGGGGTAGAGATCAAACTCAACGCCGCGGTTGTCATTAATGGAAACCTGCTCACGACCGTTAAAGGTGGTGGCACTTTCGTTTTCACCGAAGCCGCGGATGGTTACCTTGCTGGCACGACCGTCCAGGCGCTGCGCGGCCAGACCCGGCAGGCGGGCAAGGGATTCGGCAATGGAGGAATCCGGCAGCTTGCCGATGTCCTCGGCAGAGATCGCCTCAACTACCGCTGTCGCATCGCGCTTGGTACCGATAGAGTCCATAACACTCTTGCGGAAACCGGTAACGGTGATTTCTTCCAGGGTGCTGCTGCCCTCTTCCTGAGCAAAAGCGCCAATGGAAGTTACGGACGCGGCAATTGCTGCAGACAGCAGTGCCGGCCGGAAACTTTTGTTCGTCAGACTCATCATCTTCTCCCTTGGACTTATCGTTATGGTGAGTAACGCCATCCTAGGCGGACCCGAGGTCCATATCCTCCACCCCCAGGGGGGGAGGAGGGGGAGAAGCCGCCGGGTATCAGGGGGTGGGGCCGGCGGGCATGTCACCAGGCGGGGGATTATAGCGACTGATCAAAAAATATGCAGCCGCAGGTGACGTATTCAGACGATTTGAAGGCGAGGAATCCGCGGGAATCAGTAATCCAGCCAGGCCGCAGCGCCGATCAACGCCGGATAACCTGCCTTGAGCACCTCCACGCGCACCCCCTGCAGCCAGTCTCCCAGGCGTCCCTTGGCGACAAAACGCTGCTCGAACTCGCTCTCCGGCAGCAGGGATTCGATCCGCGGCAATACGCCGCCACCGAGGAAGACCCCGCCCCGCGCCACATAGTAGAGGGCCGCATCCCCGGCGGCGCTGCCGAGGAAATTGAGGAAGTCGATCAGGGTCTCGCGGCACAGCGGGTCGGAGCCGTCCAGGCCGCGGCTGCTGACGTCCGGCGGCGTCAGTTCGTCCGCCTGACGCCCGTGCAGGGCACAGACCCCGCGGTACAGGTTCACCAGGCCACCGCCGCTCAGCACAAACTCGTTATACACCGGCATCTGCTCGCGGGCGAGGATCTTCAGCAGCTCCAGCTCGCGCTCGCTGCCGGCGGGCAGGTTGGCATGGCCGCCCTCACCCGGCACCACCCGGTAGTTGCCGCCATCGTGCACCAGCGCCGCGACTCCGAGGCCGGTTCCCGGCCCGACCACGGTCATGGGCCCGTTTTTCTGCGCCGGCACATCCCGCAGGGCCCACTTGTCCGCTTCCTGCAGGCGCGGCAGTGACAGCGCCAGGGCGGCAAAATCGTTCACCACCAGGGCGCGGTCCAGGGAAAATCTGGCGCACAGCTCTTCAGCGCGAATGTCCCACCCCAAATTGGTCATGGTCACACGGCCACCCTGTGGGGTCTTCTCCACCGGGCCGGCGACGGCAATACACGCCTTGTCGGGACGCTCTTGGTCGAGGTTTTCCAGCCACTGCCCCAGGGCGGAATAGAAATCCGGGAAAGTGGCGCAATTCACCACCTGAATGGCTTCCAGCCGGTATCCGCCCTGATGCTCATGGGCGATGGCGAAGCGGGCGTTGGTACCGCCGATGTCCGCAACGATTCTGGTCATGGCACTTTCCTTTACACGTTCCTTTATGAGCCTGGCTATCCCGGTGCGGGGAGACCCAATGGCCGCCCCTGAAAAAAATGGCGGTATAAGGTAATGATTTGCCGACAAAAACTCCAGCCCCTGCGGGGGTTCGCGGTCACAAATATGGGAGGCGTAGGCGCCCACCGCACCCGCTGTTGACGGGATGCTTCCGACCGACGGGTTCCAATTGGCAAAGCGTAGACAAAAAAATGCCGGCAGAAATACTGCCGGCCCAGCTAAATATCGGGAGGTCCCGCTAGCGGGAGAAGAGAGATGATGTCGGGTTGCCCGCAAGGTCCGCCGCGCGACAGTTGTCTGCGCCGGCGGTTTACGCCCATAGGCAGCAACACCGATGGAGCCAGTCTGCGTAAATTTGCCCGGCAGGTCGCCCCACTTTGCCCGGGGGTACAAACTGGGCATTGTCACTTTATCGGCGGGAAGCAACTGGATAGCCTGCAAGGGCGCACATCTACGCCCCGCCCTCCTCCCCGCAGGGCTTTTCTCTTATACTCGCGCTTACTACCGAAGAATTACCAGAACAATAAAAATTTCCGCTCACTCGCGATGGTCCGATGAAACAATATATTTTCAATATTCACGACGTGGTGCTCCTGATGACGGCGGCGGAGTGCGTACTGCTGGCCGTGTTCCAGGCGATATTGCCCACCCGCACCCGGCACGACGGGCGGCTGCTCACCGCGTTCCTGCTGATTATCGCGGTGGCGTCCGCCTGTACCCTGCTGCTGTGGAACGACCAGTTCTCCCTGGCGCCCTGGTTCGAACAGACCCTGTTGCCCTACCTGTTGTTTGCGGCACTGCTGCTGAAGGGCCCCGCCATATATCTTTACGTGTGCTCACTGACCCAGCAGAAGCTCACGCTGCAGCGCAAACACGCACTGCATTTGCTGCCGGCACTGGCAGTGCTGCTGTGCATTGCTGTTTTGAACCTTTCCAGCAACGACCTGCGACAGATCGAGGTACCGGGAAAGATACTGCCGGCGCGCACCATCGAGCTCATCTGGGACCTGATCACCCTGATCCCGTTTGTCTATGCCGCCGCCGCGCTGCTGCAGATCCGCCGCTACCGCAAGGCGCTGAAAGACGAGTATTCCCACTATTCCGAGGTGGAACTGAACTGGCTGGTGGTACTGACCTGGGGGGTATTCATCTCCTGGAGCTGGACCATGGTGGTGCATGTGGTGGCCAAGTTTTCCAGTACCGTGGTTGCCGACTATATGGGCATCGCCGACAACTACCTCACGTTTATCCTGATCAATGCGTTTTTCGCCTACAGCCTGACCTACGCGCACCTGCTGCTGGGCACCAACCCGGAAGAGGAAACCCGGGAGACCACCAGCGAGGAAGAACCCTCGGAGCCCGCCATCGCCAAAGTGCGCACCGCAATGGAAGTGGACAAGATTTACCTCAAGAAAAACCTCAATCTGGAACAGTTTTCCGAGCGCATCGACCTGCCCGCAAAAGAGGTTTCCGGAGTGATCAACAAGCACTTTGGTACCAACTTCTTTGAATACGTGAATTCCTACCGGGTGGAAGCTGCCAAGACCTTGCTGGCAGACCCGGAAAAAGCCGATATGACGGTGCTGGACGTGCTGCTGGAATCCGGTTTCAACAGCAAATCCGCATTCCACCGCTTCTTCAGCCGGCTGGTTGGCATGTCTCCCACCGAGTACCGCAAACAGGCGCTCGCCGCGGAAACCACTTCATAAGGCGGGTAGGCGGCGACGCAGTGTCGCCGCCTTTGGCAAAACGAAAGAGCCCCTGTCCGGTTACCGGACAAACGGCGGCCGACGTTTTTCCCATCCGCGCTTTTTGCCGCGCACCGGCAGGCATTTGTGCGGAGCTTTTTTCCAGCGCACCATTTTGCAGTGGTGACCCGCGCTGTGGGCACCGCCGGACAGGTAGATGTTGTCGATGGAGAGATCGCTGATCTCGCCGAAGCCCAGTACCTCGAACAGCTGGCGCATGTCCGCAAAATCCAGATCTGCCGCGAGATCAGTCAGCGGAATCACCAGGTGGTGCCACTGGCCATCGCGCGCGAAGCCGTAGGGATCGCTGCCCGGGGTAAAGGTCACCCAGGTCTGGCCGATGTCCTGCACGTTGCCGCTCTTCATGCCGATGCGGAACTCGGTCTGGTCGGTGGTGCGCATGGAGAAGTGCAGCGCGGCCTCGTCGTTGTCAAACGCACGCAGGTCAAAACCTTCACGGGCGGCAAACCCCATGCCGAACCAGCCCAGGCCGTTGGAGGCCAGATTGAGCGCGCTGTCACCTTCCAGCGGGTTGCCGTGGGACAGGGTAAGCGTGCCCTCCCATACAAACAGATCGCTGTCTTCGCCTTCCGCCAGTGCACCGGCAGAGGTGTTGCTGGCGGTTTCGGTATAGATGCCAAAGCTGCCGGCGGCCGGGGCCGGCAAAGCCTCACTCTCGCTGAGGTAGATATTGTCGACGGCGATCTCGAATGCCTGCGCCGGCGCCGGGCCGGACATCGCAAACAGCGTCTGCACCGTTGCAAAATCCACCCCGCCAAATTTGGCCAGCGGAATCGCTACATGGTGCCAGGCACCGTCGCGCACCAGACCGTACTGCTCACCGCCGTTGGCCAGCACTACCGTGCCCTGCCCCCCGGAGGTGCTCATCATGTGCAGCTCGATATTCACGTCGCTCTGCACCTTCATCTCGAAATGCAGAGTGCCGTGCCGGTAGTTGTGCAGGTTGTAGTCCGGGTGCAGCAGGCCCGCCCCCCACCAGTTTCCGGGTTGCACGGTGAACCCCAACGCCTCGGTGCCCTCGAACGGCACGGGGCTGGTACCCACCATATTGTTCCAGACATAGAGATTGGTGTTGTCTTCCCAGTCCAGGGCATTCGCAACCGGCCGGGTTTCGGTCATCACACCGAAATCACCACTGGCGTAGTCCTCACTCGCCACCTCAAGTTCGGTGTGCTCGTTGGCATACAGGCGTATGTAGTCCACATACATTTTTGCCGGAAAATCCGCGGTTATCTGCGCGGGGTCGGTAATCTCGACAAAATTCCAGCCGCCCACCGCCAGGTTGAGCAGGATGTGCATGGGATTGTCGCGGAATTCCGACAGCGCCGGATCGGTGATATCCATGGTCAGCACCGTGGTGTCGTCCACGGAAATCACCATTTGTTGCGGCGTCCAGTCGAGGCGGTAAGTGTGATAGTCGGCGTATAGCGGATCCGCCAGCACCACATGCTGGGAGTGATCCGCCTGCAGCCAGTCACTCCAGGTGCCGGTCTCGTGCCACCAGTGCACCGCGCCGGAAACCGCATTGTTCACGGTGCCGTTGTCGATGGCGGAGCGGAAGCCCGCCTCGAGGATGTCGATTTCGCCGGATTTTGGCCAGCCATCCACCCCGTAGTTGTCGCCGAGCATCCAGAATGCCGGCCACAGGCCGTTGTCGAGTTCCGGCAGTTTGATCCGCGCCTCCAGGGTGCCGAAACGGAATCCGACCCGGCCGTTGGTATGCAACCGCGCGGAAGTGAACGACTTGTCCTGGAAATTTTCCCGGCGCGCTTCAATCACCAGTTTGCCATCTTCGATATAGGCATTGTTCTGGGATGCGGTGTAGTACTGCAGCTCGCCATTGCCGAAACCGCTGCCGCCGGTGTTATATGTCCACACGCTGCGGTCTATCTGTTCGCCGTTGAATTCGTCCGCCCATACCGGAGCCGCCTGGGCACTGGCCGTCGCCGACACCAGCGGTTGTACGGCGAGACACAGGGCACCCAGCCAGAGGCGCGGGTTTTCGATCAGCTTGGTTATTTTCATTATTTCTCCCATCTTTCAGTGTTTTACTTTTTTGTCGGACAGGGATGTACTGCTCGGCTCATACCTTCCGAACGGTTTTTCAGCGTGCAGAAATCCAGTGCGGTCAGCCGGTTTCCACAGCGGCAGAAAGGTTCAGTCGGGTACTGCTAAATTCAGGGGGTACTACTTGGGTATCGAGCCGCAACACTGCAGCCGAAGGATCGGTCAAACGCGTTGTTATTGTTGTTATCCGTTTCCGGCCACTACCTTGTGGGTAGATCGCGGAATCCGGCTGCCGGGAAGCGTAAAGTTCGACAGCCGGATTGTTCTCAATATCTGTTCGCGGTCACTTAGCCGCAGCTGATATCTGCCTCCGCTTTGGAGGCGATATGGATATCGTGAATGGTCAGGTCCAGTTCACCGGCAGTGCGCACATAGAAGGGCGACAGCACCATATCCATTTTGGCACCCCCCTTGGCCAGGCACTGGAGGTCTACCGCCACGGTTTTCCACTCGCCGCGGGTGGCGCCCTTGAGCAGTTCGGTAATGGACTGCTCGGCACCACAATCCTGGCCGCAGTACATGCCGAGGCTCACCCCGTCACTGGGCGCGCCGTCGACTTTCACATCGAAAATCAAAGCGCCGCGGTTTTCCAGGTAACCGGAGAGGTCGGTGCGGCTGTTGGCAAAGAAACCGGCAACCGCATTGCCTTCACCGCTCCACTGCAGGCGGCGGCTGTCTTCCTGTACCTTGCGGTCCACCGACTGCACGCTGATGCCCTGCAGCTTGGCGACACTGCTGGAGATCACGGACTGATTGTTGCCGGCATCGGTAACCTGGAAGCGCCACGGATCCAGCGCGCGACCATTGAAGACCGCCAGCGCCTGATTGGCATCGGAGGCATTCAGACCGCTCTCTTCGGAAAGGGTCGCCAGCTGTACCTGGTCGCCATAGCTCAGGCCGTAGCCGTAATTGAACTGCGCCAGTTGCTCATTCTCGCCGCGGTTGCGCAGCGTGGGGCGCGCGTCGTTCGGCCAGGAGAAGGTGAGCTTGCCCTTGAAGTCATGATTCACTTCGCCCTGGGCATTGCGGAAAATCACATCGGCCACGCCGCCGCCTTCGGTACCCGGCTGCCAGATGGTGACGAACGCATCGGATGCGTTCAGCTCCGGATTCACCCACAGCGGGCGTCCGGTAATAAACAGGGAAACCACCGGAATACCCTGCTGTTGCAGGCGCTGCAGCAGAGCCAGGTCGCGCTCACCGCGGTAATCCAGGTTGGAGACGTCGCCCTGCATTTCCGCATAGGGATCTTCACCAAACACCACGATGGCCACGTCCGGCTTCTGCTCGAAGCTGCCATCGACGGAAAGTTCCGCGCTGCCACCGGCAGACTCGACTACCTCGGCGATGCCGCCGTAGACCGAAGTCGCGCCGGGGAAATCGCTGTTCTGGTTGCCGGTGCCCTGCCAGGTGATGCTCCAGCCACCGGACTGTTTGCCGATATTGTCGGCGCCTTCCCCGGCCACCAGTACGCGCTGGTTGCGCGCCAGCGGCAGCAGGTTGCCGTTGTTTTTCAGCATTACCAGGGATTCGCGCACCGCCTGGCGGGCGATGGCGCGGTGTTCCGGTGCGCCGATCAGGGATTCATCTGCGGCATAGGCGCGCTCGGAGGGCGCGCCCTTTTCGAACAGCCCCGCGCGCATTTTCACCCGCAGGATGCGGCGCACCGCATCGTCCAGGCGCTCGGCAGAAATCTCGCCGCTCTTGGCCTGCGCCAGGGTGTTCGCGTAGAGCTCTTTCCAACTCGGGTCCGGGGCCATAAACATGTCGAGGCCGGCGTTGATCGCCTGCGGACAGCTCACATTGCTGCAGCCGTTGACGAACTGGTGTCCGGCCCAGTCACCGACGATAAAGCCATCGAAGCCGAGGCGGCCCTTCAGCACGTCGGTCATCAGGTATTTGTGACCGTGCATTTTCTTGCCGTTCCAGCTGCTGAAGGAAGCCATCACCGTCTGCACACCGGCTTCGATCGCAGAGAAGTAGCCCTGGGCGTGAAGCTCGATCAGCTCGTCTTCACTCATCACCGCGTCGCCGCGGTCGATACCGTTCTGGGTACCGCCGTCAGCGAGAAAGTGTTTGGCGGTAGCGACCAGGTGCTTGCCGTCGAACAATTCGTCACTGCCTGCGGCCCCCTGCAGGCCCGATACCAGCTTGCCGGCGTAGCTGCGTACCACTTCCGGGTCTTCGGAATAGGATTCGTAGGTGCGGCCCCAGCGGTCGTCGCGCACTACCGCGAGGGTCGGCGCGAAGATCCAGTCGATGCCGGTTGCAGCGACCTCCGCCGCGGTGGCGGCGCCGACCTGACGCATCAGTTCCGGGTTGTGGGTAGCGCCGAGGGCGATATTGTGGGGGAACAGGGTCGCGCCGATCACATTGTTGTGACCGTGTACCGCGTCGGTGCCCCAGATCACCGGGATGGCGACTCCGCCGTCACTGGTGTCCATGGAGGCGTGATAGAAACTGTCGGCCACCGCGACCCAATCGGACACGGTCGCGTGCTTGTCGTCATTGGGGAAGGCGCCACCGCCGTTGAGGATGGAGCCGATGTGATACTGCTTCACATCTTCCGGCGTGGCTGAGCGAATCTCCACCTGTACCAGCTGGCCCACTTTCTCCTCGACCGACATCTTGCCAAGCAGTGCGTCGATGCGCGCTTCCAGCGCAGGATCCCTGGCGATCGGGCTGGTCAATTTAGGCCAGTTTGCATTCAGTTCCGCAGCCGCGCTGCCGTCCTGTGTCGGTGCCGCGGACAGATTTTGCTCGCCGCAACCGGCGAGGCCGGCACCGGCAATCAGTCCGGAGATGACCCCCAGCAGAATTCGCTTCTTCATCACCGTAGAACTCCCATTATTCTTGTGACTCATTTATCCAGGCCGGTTCAGGCAAACCCGGCTTTATCAGCGTCCGTTGTACCTACTGGCCGAAAAAGGGTCGTCCCACTTTGAATCCCACAGGCAAAATGGTGCACACCACCTTGCCACCCTGCGCGGAACGCCAAAATGGGACGAGCGCGGGAAGGAATTACTTGGTGAGATTCACGGTATTTACCTGTTGCGGCGTGGTCCCCGGGTTGAATACGAACTCGCCATCACGACTGGCGCAGCCCCTGCCGGTTTCGAAATCCTCGCTGCACTGGTAGACCCGCACATAGTCCACCAGGAATTCCTGGGGGAAGACGCTGGCATCAATGCCGGTATCGTTGACGTTGGCCGGCCAGTCACCGCCCACCGCGAGATTCAGGATCAGGTGAAAGGCCTGGTCGAAGGGCGCGCTGCTACTTTCCAGGTTGGCCGCGGTAAACCAGCCGGCGCTGGTCTGGGTGGCGTAGTGGTCCCCATCCAGATACCAGCGGATTTCCCCCTCCTCCCACTCCACCGCGTAGATGTGAAAGTCGTCCGCAGGATTCTGCCCACCGGGAATCCGGTAGGCCTCGCCGGTATAGACATTGTCCGGCCGGGTGCCACCGTAGTGCAGGGTGCCGTGGATCCGGTCTTCGCCCCCCACCTTAAGATTCACCGCCTCGAGAATGTCGATCTCGCCGGACAGTGGCCAGCCGCCGTAGACCCACTCGCTGGGCAGCATCCAGAACGCCGGCCAGGAACCCTGCCCCTGGGGCAGCTTTGCACGCATTTCGAAACGGCCGTATTTCCAGTCCGCCAGCCCCTTTGTGCGCAGGCGCGCGGAGGTGTAACTACCGCTACCGGAGGTATCGCCGGGGTCGTAGTCGGGGGCGTCGTCCACCCGATTGGGGCCCACCACATCTTCACGGACCGCTCTGATATGCAGCAGATTGTCGGCGACCCAGGAGTTCTCAACATCATCCACATAGCACTGGGCTTCGCGATTGCCGCCACCGGTGCAGTTATTTTCATGGGCCCATTTTGTGGAGTCGATGGCGTCCCCGGAGAATTCGTCCGCCCACACCAGGCAGTATCCGGAATTGAGCGGGGCTTCCAGGCAGCGCTGCGGGCGCTGGCTCACCGACGGCGCCACCTGTCCGTTATCGGTATCGGTATCGGTATTAGTAGAACTGGCTCCGCCATCACAGGCACTGGCGGCCATGACCGAAGCCAGAATCACGGCCGGGGTGGTGGCACGGAAAAGAAATCTCGACATCGCTGTCCCCTCATCGCTTGCTTATTGTTGTGAACAGTTTGCTGGCAGGCTCACCTGCGGCAGGCTGTTGTTGTAACGGGGAAGCGGGGAGACCGTCGCCCCACCTTGAAGAAACACGCAATGTGGGCCGATTGATTTCAACGGGAGCAACCGGGAAATAAAAAGGGCGGAGCCATTGGCCCCGCCCGACAACCGGCCTGATGCGCCGTTAGCGAGAATTAGCGGAAATCAGAGAGAGTTGAGGAAATTCAACAGATCCTGCCTGGCGGAAACCGAGAGTCCCTGGTAACCGCTTCTGGACGCGGCACCTTCACCGCCGTGCCACAGAATCGCCTCCTCGATGGAACGCGCACGCCCGTCATGCAGGTAACTGTGCTCCGGGGTGCACACCTCATTGCCCTGACCGCCGATGGGATTTTCCACGCCCCCGGTGACACAGGCCGAAAGTCCCAGCCCCCACAGGGGCGCAGTCCGCCACTCCCCGCCGCTGGCTTCACCTTCGCCGAGGTTGTCGGCGAGGCCCGCGCCCATGTCGTGCAACAGCAGATCGGTATAGGGATGAATGGTCTGGTTGCGCAATTCCGCAAACGGGTGAAGCCCGCTGGTCTGCTGGGTGGGCGTATGGCAACCGGCACAGCCGATACTGGCAAACAGCTGCTCGCCGTTTTGCACCGAGGGGTCGTCATAGTTGCGCTGCGGGCGCACGCCCAGTAGCGAAACATACTTTGTGAGGTCCTGCAGGTGCGCATCCGCAAGTTCCGCGCCACCACTACCGCAGTCACTCTGGCTGCTGCCGCAATCCGGCTGCGGGAACACAGACGTCATGACCCCCATATCCGTATTGAACGCGCGCGCCAGCTGCTGGCGAATGCTCGCGGCACCGGCCTTCCAGCCAAACCGGCCGAGACGGGTGTCACCGGTTTCCGGGTCCCGCACCCGGTTCACACGCCCGGAAATACCATCGCCATTACTGTCATTCGGGTCGGCCTGGGCAACCACGGCGCTTTCGGCAATCGCTTCGAGCAAGCCCATGCCCACCAGATTCGGTGCAATACGGGGAGAGAAGCGCGCCGGTGTCACCCCACTGAACACGTAGTTGGGGGAGCGCAGGCCATTCTGTTCGCTCCAGGATGCGATGGAGACACTGCCCTCGCTCACCGCGCCATCCCGCGCTTTGGGTTGCAGGGCGGCACCGAGGTTTGGGTGCGGCTTGCCGCTGGCATCCGCCACTTTAACCGTCCATTTCTGCAGCGGCTCGCCCACCGGTGGTGGCGCGGCGCGGCCGTTGCGCTCGTGGCAGCTGCCACAGCTGTGGCTGATGTAATGGGGCCCGGCGAGGCCGATCAAGTCCTGCAGGGGCGGGTTCTCGATGGGCTTTTCATCGTGGACCCCATCCACCGCCGAGGTGTGCAGTACACGGCGGCCGCGCATAAACGGCTGCGCATTGTCATAGCCGGTATTGGTGGCCATCTGCATGAAATGGTTGTCGGTTTCCCCGGAACTCAGCGCGTGAATGGTGGTATCGCCACCCAGCCAGGCGCTTTGCGGAATTTTGACGGAATCCTTGGTGCCGCCAAACGGAGTCGCTCCGCCCACGTCCCAGGGCACCAGGCCCTCGCCGACGATATACAGGAATGTGGAACCGTAATAATTTGCGCGGCCATTGGGCACGCTGGCATCCAGGAACTGGCTGATTTCAAATTCCAGTTTGTCACCCACCTGGATCGGACGGTTTTCCCGGCAATTGAAACTCCGTTCCTTGAAATAATGGTACTGGTCCACCACCGTCATAACGCCGTTGTCACAATATTCGGCCACGGTACCGACACCGCGGTAGAACCAGCGGTTTTCCGCCTCGGTGTCACTCAATTTGAACTGGGTACGGACATTCATGCGAACCGTATTCCCGCCCTTGGCGACCTCGTCGATGATTTCGACCGATGCGGTGCGGTCCTCCCAATAAAAACTCAGGTAGTGATCGTAGGCCTGGAAATGGTCTTCCTTGGCGTGGCGGTCCCGCGCGCGGTCGGAAAACCGCGTGACCAGTGCGGTGGCGGTTTCGTACTGGCTCACCGGTTCCAGCGGGGTGCTGCCATCATACAGCGGAACGATACTGCCGAGATCTGTACCTCCGGAAGAAGAGCCCCCGGAACCACTGCTGGAACCGCCAGATCCGCCCGAACTGCCGGAACCGGAACCACCGCCGGAGGAGGACGAAGAAGAGGATGACGAACTCCCCTGTCCGGAAAAGGTGTACTGGGAAGATCCGGTGGTTTCTCCCACGCCACTGGTTATTTTCGTGAAGTAATAGGAAACCACATCACCGGCAGACAGGTTGGGAATATTGTAGGTCCACTCACTGCCACTCTGGCTCATGCGCACATTCAACTGTGCACCGCCGTTTACCGAGTAATGGAGGTCGACAATATCACCACCGCTCATACGCGCCTGTGCAGTCGAACCATCCAGCTCCACCAGGCAGCCGCTGTCGCAATTGATCGCGGAGCCGTATACACCGAGCTCCCAGATCGAATAACCCCACAGGTTACCGGCACTGCGGCTCAGCCCATTAATGCGCACATAGCGATAAGCTCCGCTAACCGGGACGGAATCGGTGCGATGCCCGAACTGCCCACCGGTCTGGGTCGAAAGCGTGGTCCACTGGCTGCCATCACCGGATCCCTGGATTTCATAGGTTTCCGCATTGGCGGCTTCCCAGTAAATTTCCACGGTATTCAGATTGTACAACTGGCCGAGATCCACACTCAGCCAGGAGGGGTCTGTCTGCGCCGCGGATGCCCAGCGCGTACCGTTGTCACCATCCACCGCATTGTTCGCGGGAAGGTCCGCGGTGCTCGCGGTGACGGGTGCACCGGTGGCGAGATTGGTCGATTGGCCTTGGGCGGCCGGAGAATACATTGCGACACTCATCACAAACAACGCCGAGGCCGCGAGTAGATTACATGCAGATGCCATAAAGGCACCCCGCGCGAGAGGGAGTAGAGGCATAGTCGATCCTTGCTAAAAATTATTGATTATTAGAATTTTCGAGCCAGAAAAATCTGGCACACCTGTGCCAGGTTTTGGCTTCAAATTTTTTATTACGGCAAGGAGGAAATTAGGTAACGGGCGGTATTTCGTCGTCCCACTTTGGCACTATCAGCAATCTGGTGCAGATAATTATCCCAAAGCAGGCGTCAAAATAATTTTCCGAATTATGCTTCGGCTTCCGGCAATAATATCGCCGTCTTGTAGATTTTAATTCGTGCGCAACCTCTCACCGGATGTGCGCACGAATGCCGTCGGGCATTAGTTCTTCTGAAGGCAGGCGGGAAAGAAAACGAAGTGGCGAACCGCGTTCATTCGGCCTTCGCCTTGCAGTAGTGATTGATAAACTCCATATGGTCCGGCCAGCCATCTACCGTAGCGCGAACCTGACTGCGGATGCCGCCGAGAAAACGCGCCAGTTCATCATCACCCATCATATCCACAATGGGGTGGTAGGTTTCCGGCATCAGCCCCTGCCCCAGCATTACCTGTAGCCAGGAACTCTCGCCAAACAGCTCGGTACCATTCTGGTAAACGCGGCCGCTCTGCACGAACACTTCCATCCGCCGCGCCAGGGATTCCGGAATATCCATGCCGCGGCAGTAACGCCAGAATTCGCTATCCTGACGATCGGTCAGTTTATAGTGCAGAACAACAAAGTCCCGCACATTTTCCGTTTCCTCGCGGATCAGGCGGTTGTACTCATCCACATCCGCGGCGACGATGCCGTTGGAGGGGAACAGGGTCATCAAGCGCACGATACTGCGCTGGATCAGGTGAATACTGGTGGACTCCAGTGGCTCGATAAATCCGCTGGACAGGCCGATGGCAACACAGTTTTTATTCCAGTGCTGGCGGCGGGTACCGGTGCGGAACGGAATGACCCGCGGCTGGTTGAGCGGTTCGCCCTCCACATTTTGCAGCAGTTGCTCCAGCGCCTGGTTTTCATCCATATAGTGGCTGCAAAAAACCAGTCCGTTACCGGTACGCGACTGCAACGGAATGCGCCACTGCCAGCCGGACTCCCGTGCGATGGAGCGGGTGTAGGGAACCGGGTTCGCACTTTTTCCGGTCTGTACCGCCACCGCACGGTCGCAGGGCAGCCAGTGGCCCCAGTCGTCAAAACCGGAGTGCAGTGCCTGGTCGATCAACAGCCCGCGGAACCCGGTGCAATCGATAAACAGATCGCCTTCCAGCAGTTCGCCGCTGTCCAGCTGCAATGCCCTGATGTCACCGGTGTGGTGATCCAGCTGCACCTGCTCGATCTTGCCTTCGATGCGCACCGCACCGTGTTTTTCCGCCAGCGCCCGCAAATACCTGGCATACAGGCTGGCATCAAAATGGTAGGCGTGGGTGCGCTCACTGCGCGGTGAAACGGCGTAGCGCCCCATCTGCGCGCCGAGGTGTTCCTTGGTGTAATCGCCGATGGGATAGTCGATACCCAGCTTGCGACCCTTGACCCAGAAGTGGCTGAAATTGCACGCCCAGCAATCCTTGCCCGCAGCGCCGAAGGAGTGGATATAGTCCTCACCCACCTCCTTCCAGTTTTCAAACGCGATGCCGAGTTTGAAGGTGGCATTGGTGGCCGCCATCATTTCCCGCTCGTCAATTCCCAGCAGCTGGTGGAACAGGTGCAGGGTGGGAATGGTGGCCTCGCCGACACCCACGGTGCCAATGGCCTCGGACTCCACCAGTTTGATATCCAGGTTCTTGCCCAGCAGCTTGGACAGTGCCGCTGCGGTCATCCAGCCCGCGGTACCGCCACCGGCAACAATGACTTTGCGAATTCTTTTCTCGGCGTTCACGTCAACCTCTCTCAATTTATTGTTTTCGGCTCAACGCTTCAGGTCATTCTGCAGTTTTGCCCGCAACTGCATTGCCGCTTCCAGGGACAGCGGCTGCTCCAGCACCCCGCGGGCACTTTCCGGAATATGCTCCGATGCGCCAGTTTCCGCGTCAAAGATGTAGTATTCGAACAGTGCTTTCCAGGCCTTGCGCTGGTGTGCCGGCAAATTGCGCAGGCCGAGCACCGCGTGCAGCAGCGCATTGGTCGGCCGCCCCATATAGGCCGCGGAATCCCGCCACCAGTGTGTGTAAAGCACATTCAGGGTTTCGAGGCTTTCCACGTGATGCCACCACATACCGGGGATATACAGTGCATCCCCCGCATCCAGTTCTGCAACCAGCGCGTGATCCAGCGCCTCACGGAATCGCGGGAAGCGCTCGAAGTCCGGATTGTAAAAGTCCACCAGGCTGATTTCCTGCCCGCCCGGGGCGAATTCCAGCGGACCGGGGTAGAGGTTGCCGATCTGCTCCGGCGGCAACAGGGTAAAACGTCGCTTGCCTGCAATATTGCACGCGAGGTTATCGGGAAAATCATAATGCGCTGCGACCCGCACTTTATTCCCCAGCCACAGGGAGCCCATGGGAGATACGCTTTTTACCCCGGCGTCATTGGCCGCAGAGAATTCCGGAAACCAGTAGGAAACTTCGCTGGAAGGCATATACAGCATCGGCGCATGTTCCGCGTCGGCACAGCTCAGGATGTCGTCCAGCAGAGACCCCAGCTGTACGCGACGGGCTTCAAAATTGAAGCCACTCAGGTCGTCGTTATAAAACACCCGGCCCCCGGTTTCCGCGCTGCCGTAGCAACCATTAACCGGTTTACCGCTGTACTGCTCGAGCAGGTAGTCGGCCATCGCACGGGCGGAAGTTTTTCCCGCCTGCACGGCGGGAAAGTGGTCGCAATAGCCTCGCAGCACCAGCGGTTGTGTGGTGCCTGCGAGTAGCTCGAAAATTTTTTCCGGTTTGGCGTCCCAGACCTGGTCAACGGGCGTCAGGGCGGCGGTCTCGATAAATGGCTTGCTCATTGCTCCGTGTCTCACTCGGCAGCGATACGGCGGTTTTTCTCATTGATCAAACTGCGCATCTGCGACTGCGAGGCCAGCACCATGTAGATGGCTTCCAGAAAGCCGGCCCGATGCAGCTCGGTCAGGTCTTCTGCATTCAGTGCGCGCAGGCGCTCTTCATCGATGGTGTAGAAACCTTTCAGCTGATTGGTTTCACCATTGTCCAGGGTAACATCGAGGGCAACAGACTCCAGCAGGCCGTGAATCTGCAGTGCACGGACAAATTTTTCACTTTGCTCGATGCCCTGGTGGATTGCTTCCAGCAGGTCAGACATGCCGTCGAGAAACGGCGAGTTGCCGCCGTATTCCAGAAACAGGGGTTCGCCGCGCTCGCGGTTGACCCGGGGACTGTCCATGTCGATATGAATCACGCGGCGGGTTTTCTGCACGCCGTCCTCGACAAAATTCTGCCGGCCGATCAGGAACGGCTCGCGACGAATCGTCAGCGGGATGTGCGGTGCTGCCCATTTGCCATCGCGTAGGAAAAGGTTTTCACCGGGTTGCAGCCCCAGCAACACCAGCGGAAAGAAAGCACCACTGCTGGCGTCTTTCTGGAAAAAAATCGGGTAGTGTCCCTGAAGGGCACGAAACTCCAGCGGGAAAGTCAGCGCGTACCAGGCATCGTCACCGAGATCCGCGGATCGCTCGGTAATTACCCGCAGATCGCGATGCTCCACATTGTTCAGCAGTACCGCATTCGTCATCTTGCTTCTCTCTTTCTCGATCTTGTTATTGCTTTAACCGTCGGTATAAAAAACTGTCGGTATAAAAAAAGCCGCCGGCCCGGAGGACCAGCGGCTTTCCATTGCCTAACAGACCATCCTGTGAAATGGATCAGAAGGCGTAACGGGCACCCAGCTGCCAGCGGGCACCACCCTGGTAATAACCCAGGATCTGACGCTCATCGCGACCGTGCACACGCTGTGCTTCATCGGTAACGTTGATGCCTTCCAGGAACACCTGCAGGCCGTCCAGTTGCGGCAGTTCGTAGCTCAAGTTCATGTCGATCTGACTGTAAGCTTCGACGTACTGCGGGTTGGCGCCGGTGCTCTGGCCGCGGGAGCTCAGGAACTCGTCGCGCCAGTTGTAGGCGATACGCGCCTGGAAGCCGTTTTTGTCGTAGAAGCCCACCAGGTTGGCGGAGTCACTCAGGCCCACCATGGCTTCCTGATCCACCAGGATGAACGGGTCGTATTCCAGCTCGGAGTCTACGATGGTGTAGTTCGCCTGCAT